>NZ_JBHYPZ010000016.1:97566-159611 GCF_042746485.1 Streptomyces sp. NPDC058751
GGGTTGGGCCCCCCCGGGCCCGGTGGGCGGGGGGCCGGCCCCCCCCCCCCCCCCCCCGCGCGCCCGGGGGCGGGGGCCGCCCACCCCGCCCCCCGCCGCCCCCGGGCCGCCGTGCTGTCGGCGCCCGGCCGGCCGACGCGCGGATTCCGCCGCCGGAGCGGTCGGCAACATGCCGAACAAAATTGTTGACAATCTTGTTGGTCTAGATTTACGTTCGACAGGCACTCACTCAGGGAGGGCGCAATGCAGAAGGAAGCCCGTCCAGGCACCGGCGAGCAGGCCAAGCAGCACGCGTTGGCGCAGCTGCGGCAGGCGATTCTGCGCGGAGAGATGGCACCGGCCCAGCGGCTGGTGGAGAACGAACTCGCCGAGCAGTTCGGGGTCACCCGGGCCAGTGTGCGGGCGGCGCTGATCGAGCTGGAATCGGAGGGGCTGGTCGAACGGATCCGCAACCGCGGATCACGCGTCCGGGTGGTGACCGTGGAGGAAGCGGTCGCCATCACCGAGTGCCGCATGGCGCTCGAAGGGCTCTGCGCCGCCAAGGCGGCCGTCCTGGCCACCGACGACCAGCTCGCCGAGCTGGCCGACCTGGGCGCCGCGATGGTCAAGGCGGTCGCCGACGGCGAACCGGTCACCTACTCCGAGCTCAACCACGAAGTGCACGCCCGGATCAGGGAGTTCTCAGGCCAGCGGACGGCCGTGGAGCTCCTGGAACGGCTCAACGCCCAACTGGTGCGCCACCGCTTCCAGTTGGCGCTGCGTCCCGGCCGTGCCCAGCAGTCCCTGAGTGAACACCTGGCCATGATCGAGGCGATCGGGGCCAGGGACCCGCAGGCGGCCGAAGCGGCCGTCCGCGCCCACCTCGGCAGTGTGATCGAAGCGCTGCGCGACTGACGCACCGCGCGGCGACGCGCGGTGCGGCGGACGGCCGAGGCGGACGCACACCTGTCCACCAAGGAGATTGCTGCAATGACGCACGGCTACGCGCCCGCCGCCCCCGACCCCTCGGCCCCGCCCGGGCAGGGGGCGCGCCCATCACGATCGACGCTGGTCGTCACCGCGCACGCCGGGGACTTCGTGTGGCGGGCGGGGGGCGCCATCGCCCTGGCCGCCTCCCGGGGGGAGAAGGTCACCATCGCGTGCCTGACCTTCGGTGAGCGCGGCGAGTCCGCGAAGGCCTGGCGCGAGGGCAAGAAGCTCGACGAGATCAAGGCGATACGGCGCGAGGAGGCCGAGAAGGCGGCCGCCGCGCTCGGCGCCGCGGTCCGCTTCTTCGACGCCGGCGACTACCCGCTGACCGCCACCGCCGAACTCACCGACCAGCTGGTGACGGTCTACCGCGAGACCCAGCCCGACGTCGTGCTCACCCACCCCACCGAGGACCCGTACAACGGCGACCACCCCGCCGCCAACCGCATGGCGCTGGAGGCCCGCGTCCTCGCCCAGGCCATCGGGTACCCCGGCGAGGGCGAGATCATCGGCGCCCCGCCCGTCTTCTACTTCGAGCCCCACCAGCCCGAGATGAGCGGCTTCCGGCCCGAGGTCCTCCTCGACATCACCGAGGTGTGGGAGACCAAGCGCAAGGCCATGGAATGCCTCGGCGCCCAGCAGCACCTGTGGGACTACTACACCGACCTCGCCGTGCGCCGCGGCGTCCAGCTCAAGCGCAACGCCGGCCCCAACCTGGGCCTGGCCCACAGGACCATGGCCGAGGCGTTCATGCGTCCCTACCCGCAGATCGCGAAGGAGCTGGCATGAGCGGCGTGATCGTCACCGGCCCGCCGAAGGCGGACCCGGAGGACGTCGAGGCGATCGCCGGGTACGGCACCGCCACCGTGCACGAGGCGATGGGCCGCACCGGGCTCCTCGGCACCGGGCTGCGCCCCGTCCAGCAGGGCGTCCGCGTCGCGGGCACCGCGGTCACCGTGCTGTCCTGGCCCGGCGACAACCTCATGATCCACGCCGCCGTGGAGCAGTGCGGCGAGGGCGACGTCCTGGTCGTCACCACCACCTCGCCCTCCACCGACGGCATGTTCGGCGAGCTGTTCGCCACCGCGCTCCAGCGCCGGGGCGTGCGCGGTCTGGTCATCAACGCCGGGGTCCGGGACACCGCCGAACTGCGCGAGATGGGCTTCCCCGCCTGGTCCGCGGCCGTCAGCCCGCAGGGCACCGTGAAGGCGACCGGCGGCTCCGTGAACGTGCCGGTGGCCGTCGGCGGCCAGATCGTCCGGCCCGGCGACGTGATCCTCGCCGACGACGACGGCGTGGTGTGCGTGCCGCGCGCGGAGGCCCGCGGTGTCGCCGATGCCTCCGCGGCCCGCGAACGCAAGGAGGCGCTGGCCCGCGCCGCCTTCCTCGAAGGCGAACTCGGCCTGGACCGCTACGGGCTGCGCGAGACCCTGGAACGCCTGGGCGTGACCTACACCTCGTACGACGACTACGTGCGGGACGGAGCCGCGCCGTGAGCGGGTCCGAGGGGGTGCGCTGCATGCTCCTGCGCGGCGGCACCTCCAAGGGCGCCTACTTCCTCGCCGACGACCTGCCCGAGGACGCCGCCGAACGCGACGGCCTGCTGCTGCGCGTGATGGGCAGCCCCGACCCGCGCCAGATCGACGGCCTGGGCGGCGCGCACCCGCTGACCAGCAAGGTCGCCGTGGTCTCGGTCTCCGCCGACCCCGCCGCGGACGTCGACTACCTGTTCCTCCAGGTCGCCGTGGACGAAGCGGAGCTGTCGGACCGTCAGAACTGCGGCAACATCCTCGCCGGGATCGGCCCGTTCGCCGTCGAACGCGGACTGGTCGAGCCGGGGGAGGGCGTCACCTCGGTACGCGTCCGCATGGTCAACTCGGGCGGCCTCGCGCTCGCGACCTTCCCCACCGTGGACGGACGCGTGGTCTACGAGGGCGACGCCGAGATCTCCGGGGTGCCCGGGACCGCGGCGCCCGTCGTCATCGAGTTCCCGCGGGGGAGCGCCCCGCTGCTGCCCACCGGCCGTGCCCGGGACATCGTCGCCGACACCCCCGTGACGTGCGTCGACAACGGCATGCCGACCGTGCTGATCGCCGCGTCCTCGCTGGGCGTCACCGGGTACGAGGCCCCGAAGGACCTGGAGGAGGACCCGGCGCTGGCCGGCCGGCTCCGCGAGATCCGCCTGGAGGCGGGCAAGCTGATGGGCCTCGGGGACGTCGGGAACACCACCGTGCCCAAGCTGACCCTGCTCGCCCCTCCCCGCGAGGGCGGAGCCGTCACGACCCGCACCTTCATCCCGGTGCGCTGCCACACCTCCATCGGCGTCCTCGGCGCGGCGAGCGTCGCCGCCGGGCTGCGCGTGGAGGGCGGCGTGGGACACGCCGTGGCGCACCTGCCCGGACGGGGCGACCGGCTGCGCATCGAACACCCCACCGGATTCCTCGACATCGAGGCCGGTGTCGACCACGGCCCCGACGGCGGCACACCCGTGGCCCGGCGCACCGCCGTCGTCCGCACCGCACGCAAGATCTTCGACGGCACCGTCTTCCCCAGGTCCGCCGGCACGGCACCGACACCCGCACCACCCCAAGGAGGTCCGCGATGACCCCGCCCCTCGGCGACATCGCCCACATCGGCCACGCCCAGCTCTTCACCCCGGACCTGGACGCCAGCGTCGCCTTCTTCACCGACTACATGGGCCTCACGGTCAACGGGGAGCAGGACGGCACCGTCTACCTGCGGACCTTCGACGACTACGAGCACCACAGCCTGGTCCTCACGGCCCGGGAACAGCCCGGCCTCGGCCGGCTCGCCCTGCGCACCTCCAGCGAGGAGGCCCTCCACCGCCGGATCGGGGCGGTCGAGGCGGCGGGCGGCACCGGCCACTGGGCCGAGGACGAACCGGGGCTCGGCAAGGTGTACGTCACCACCGACCCGGACGGCCACGAGCACGCCCTGTACTGGGAGAGCGAGTACTACCGGGCCCCCGACGGGATGGAGCCGGCCCTGAAGAACCAGCCGCAGGCCAAACCCAACCGCGGCGTGGGCGTGCGGCGCCTGGACCACGTCAACTTCCTCGCCGCCGACGTGGTCGCCAACGCCGAGTTCCAGCAGCACGTGCTGGGCGCCCGGCCCACCGAGCAGATCCGGCTCGACACCGGGAGGATCGCGGCGCGCTGGCTGACCTTCACCGACAAGTCGTACGACGTCGTCTACACCTCGGACTGGACCGGCTCGGCCGGACGCCTGCACCACATCGCGTTCGCCACGGACACCCGTGAGGACATCCTGCGCGCGGCCGATCTCGCCATCGACACCGGCGTGTTCATCGAGACGGGCCCGCACAAGCACGCCATCCAGCAGACGTTCTTCCTGTACGTCTACGAACCCGGCGGCAACCGCATCGAGTTGTGCAACCCGCTCACCCGTCTCGTCCTGGCGCCCGACTGGCCGCTGGTCACCTGGACCGAGGAGGAGCGGAAGAAGGGCCAGGCGTGGGGTCTGAAGACCATCGAGTCCTTCCACACCCACGGCACGCCGCCCGTCGGCTGACCGCGTCCGCGGCTCCCCGCCGGGCGACGAACGGCTGAGCGAACCGTTCCGGCCGGTACCCGCGTGCGGGCGGCACCGATCGTGTGCCGCCCGCACGTGCTTTCACCTGCCCGCCGGCCGCTCCGGTTCCGCCATGACGAGTGGCCGGATCGTTTCCAAGATTGTTGACAAAAGCGTTGACACTTCAGGAGTCGGCTCCTTAGCGTCTGTCGCACAATCGGGTCAGCCGCACGAGCCGCGTCGGCCCGCACCCACGACCCCCCTCCAGGGCCCCCACCTCTGGACGAGAGGAAACAACGATGTCCTCCTCCCTCGCCCTGCCCGCTCGCGGCGGCAGCAGACTGGCCGCCCTGGTCGTCGGCCTCTGCTGGCTGGTCGTCCTCTTCGACGGCCTCGACATGTTCATCTACGGCTCCGTGCTGCCGCACATGCTGGAGACGAAGGCGCTCGGCATCGACCCCGGCAAGGCCGGCGACGTCGGCTCCTGGGCCACCTTCGGCATGCTGATCGGCGCCCTGTCCTCGGGCACCGTCAGCGACTGGGTCGGCCGCAAGAAGACGATCATCGCTTCGACCGCCGTGTTCTCACTGGCCTCCGCGGTCTGCGCCGCCGCCGGGAGCCTGGGCGTCTTCAGCCTCGGCCGCTTCCTGGCCGGACTCGGCCTCGGCGGCCTGCTGCCGAGCGCGATCACCATGGTCACCGAGTACGCGCCCCGCGGCCGCCGCGCGCTGATCGTGGGCTCCCTGATGACCGCGCACCAGGCCGGCGGCATCGCCGCCGGATTCGTCGCCCTCGGGACGGGCGACTGGCGGGTCTCCTTCTGGATCTGCGTGATACCGCTGTTCGTCGGGGTTCCGCTGACCGCCGCCTTCCTGCCCGAGTCGATGGCCTTCCTCCAGGCCAAGGGCCGCACCGACGAGGCCCGCGCGCTCGCCGAGCGCTACGGCGTCGACCTGGCCGCCCGCGCCGAGGAGCGCCAGGCCGTCGCCGACCGCTTCGGCGCCGTCACCGCCCTGTTCCGCGGCGGCCGCTGGATCCAGACCCTGCTCTTCTGGACCGCCTCCTTCGGCGGTCTCCTCCTCGTCTACGGCGTCTCGCAGTGGCTGCCCTCGCTGATGAGGGCCAACGGATACAACCTCGGTTCCTCGATCGGCTTCGTGATCGTCATCAACCTCGGCGGCATCGTCGGCATGCTGGTCGGCGGCCGCCTGACCGACAGGTTCGGCGGCTCGGTCGTCTCGGCGGTCTGGTTCGGCGCCACCGCCGTCGGCATCTACTCCCTCAGCATCAAGATGCCGCTGCCCCTCACGTACACCGTCGTCTTCCTGACCGGCCTGTTCCTCTTCAGCGCCCAGGCGATGATCTACGCGACGGTGGCGCACCGCTCCGAGGACGACAACCGCGCCACCGCGGTCGGCTGGACCTCCGGAATGGGACGCTTCGGCGCCGTCTTCGGCCCCTGGCTCGGCGGCCAGCTCCTGGCCACCGGCTCGACCACGACGGGCTTCACCGTCTTCGCCCTCGCGGGCGTCTTCTCCCTGGTGTTCGTCAGCCTGACCGGTCTGCGCCGTGTCCAGGTGACGTCCCCGGACTCCGTCCCGCGGCAGGAGCTGACCGCCACCGGCTGACCGGAGCGGCACGCAGCCGGCGTCCGGGCGGGGCCTGAGGAAGGGCCCGCCCGGACGCTCCCGTGTCCGGGCCGCGCGAAGGGCGGGGGAGGGGCGAAGGGCGGGGGAGGGGGAGGGGGAGAGGACCACGGCGCCCGTCCGTGATGTCCATGGACACTTATTCCCGTTGCCCCGTTCGTCCCGGGATGCTGGAGTGACCCCATGGATCACGTAGCGGTACTGGCGCTGTTCGACCGGGACATGCGGGAAGGCGCGCGGCCCGACGCGCCGGGGGCCCGGGTCGAGCGCGTCGGCAAGGTGGTGCGCCAGAGCGGCGCGGACAAGGGCTGGAACGGGGTGGTGTGGTCCGGCCTCGACGCGGCGAGCGCCGACGCGGCCATCGCCGAACAGGTGCGCTTCTTCTCCGGGCTCGGCGGCGGCTTCGAGTGGAAGCTGTACGGGCACGACCGGCCGGAGGACCTGGGACAGCGGCTGCGGGCGGCCGGCTTCACCGCCCAGCCCGAGGAGACTCTGATGGTCGCCGAGCTGAGCGATCTGGACCTCGACGTCGAACCGCCCGAGGGCGTACGGCTGCTTCCGGTCACCGACCGCGCGGGCGTGGCCCTCGTCGCCGACGTCCACGAGCAGGCCTTCGGCGACGACAGCACCCTCCTGCGCCACCAACTGCTCGCCCAGCTCACCGGCGACGCGGACACCGTCGTGGCCGTCGTGGCGCTCGCCGGGGACGTCCCGGTCAGCGCGGCCCGCATGGAACTCCCGCCGGGGGCCCGGTTCGCCGGGCTGTGGGGCGGCGGCACCGTCGAGGCCTGGCGGGGCCGGGGCATCTACCGCGCCCTCGTCTCCCACCGCGCCCGGGTCGCCGCCGAGCGCGGCTACCGCTACGTCCAGGTCGACGCCTCCAGCCAGAGCCGCCCCATCCTCACCCGCCTGGGCTTCCAGCCGCTCACCACGACCACCCCGTACGTGTACGAAGGCTGACGCCGCCCCTCACAGGTCCAGCCGGTACTCCAGCTCCCGGTGGGTCGGCCGGTAGCCGAGCGCGTCGTTGATGCCGATCATGTGCGCGTTGCCGTCGGCCGTGTCCGTCAGCAGGCCGGAGAGTTCCGGGTACCGCAGACGGGCTCCCCGAACCGACTCCGCCTTCATCCACAGCCCGAGGCCGTGTCCGCGGTGCTCGGGCAGGACGCCGGTTCCGTAGTGCTGGGCGTCGCCGCGCCCGTCGCCCGGTACGACGAGTTCCGAGAAGCCGGCGAGGGAGCCGTCCGAGCGGTCCACCACGGCCACCGTGTGCAGCGCGTCGCCCCGTTCGAGGACGGCCTCGGCCACGGCCACGACCCGCTCCACGTCCCAGACGCCGACGCCGACGCCGTGGTCGCTGTCCTCCATCGGCATGTCGTCCATGGCCCGCCGGGAGTCGGCGAAGGTGCGCGCCAGCTCGTCCGGCACGACGCCGTCCCAGCTCACCAGCGCGTAGCCGGGGTGCGGGCGCCCGGCGATCTCGGTGACGGCCTCGAGGTCGAGCTCCGGCAGCGGGAGGCGGGCGAAGGTCAGGGCCAGCACCGGGCGGAACCCGTGGGCCGTGAGAAACGGTTCACCGGGGGAGCCGGCCGTGACCTGGGCGACCAGCGACCGCCGTCCCTCGCCCCGCGCGGCCGTACGGGCGGCGCCGAGGAGGGCGCCGCCCACTCCGGTGCGCCGGTTCGCGGGGTGCACGGTGATCTCCAGCTCGGCACGGTGGTCCTGGCCCTCCTTGTCGGACAGCCGGAGGAACGCCGAGCCCACCGGTACCCCGTCGGCGTCCGAGGCCAGCCAGGCCAGACGCCGGCTCGACGGGGAGGAGTCCGGATCGGTCAACGGCGTGATGCGCGGCGGCAAGGCGTCTCCGTGGTGTGGGCGCGGACGAGTGCGGGCTGGTGCGGGCGGACAGCCCGCAGAAGGTAGCCGTGCCCGCACCCGCTCCGCAACGCGATTCCCGCGCGGCGCGCCCCGCGGATCTCCGACGTGCACAGTGCGGCGCGCCCCGCGCCCGGGTCCTGCCCCTCAGCCGGGTCCGGCCCGGTGCCGGCCGGTCAGTGGCGCCCCCTCGCCCGGTCCAGCGCCGCGACGCCGATCGCGGCCAGGCCTATCTGGACGAGCCACTCGATCCAGTCGACGCCTTCGGTGTCGGCGACGTCGAACGCGGCCGCGACCCCCGACCCGATGAACGCGGCCACGATGCCGACCACGATCGTCCACAGGACGCCGATGCGCTGGCGTCCGGGCACGACGAGCCGGCCCAGCACACCGATGACGATGCCGATGACGACGGCACTGATGACGCCCGAGATCTCCATCTCAGCCCCTCCTGGTCGGTCCCCGTAGTCATGTGTCTGCCCACGCCGGGCGGACCCGGTCCGCCGTCCGGGGCCGGGGGCGGGTCCGTGACCGGGCCCGCCCCCGGCCGGGCGGTCAGTAGAAGCGGCGGACGAAGACGTCCGGCTCGCCGTTGGTGTCGCCGGGCACGATGTCGTCGGCCGTGGACCGGAAGACCACGTCGCGCCCGCCGGCGCTCACCGCGCCCCTCCCCGCCGAGGCGGGCCGGTCCGAGACGGTCTCGTCGCTGCCCGTCCGCAGGTCGCGCAGCGTGAGCGACGGCCCGCTCGTGTCGTTCGGGGCGTACAGCAGATGGCGGCCGGTGGGATCGATGGCCACGCCCCGCGCGTCCGGCACCTGCTGGACGGTGCCCGAGCGCAGGTCGCGGACGTAGGTGTCGGAGCCCGAGAGGTAGACGACCTTGCCGCCGTCGTCGCTGAGCTGGACCAGCGCCGCCTGCTCGTCCGGCCCCTCGACCGGGCCGGAGGTGGTGCCGTCGGTCCGGTCCCACACGAGGACGTCCTCCGCCTGTCCGTCCTGGTAGGCGACGTAGCGGCCGTCGCCGCTGACGGAGGGCTGGGACGGCAGCGAGTGGCCGAGGGCGGCGACGGTGGTCACGGTGTTGGTCCTCCAGTCCAGGACCTCGATGCGCTGAGTGCGCGAGGGCTGCGCCAGAAGGACGGCGTAGGCGGTGTGGCGGCCGTCCGTGCTCAGCGACGGCTGGCTGCAGCCCGGCAGGCAGTTGACGGAGGCCGTCGCTCCCGTGCTCACCTGGAACCGGCGAATCCGTATGTCGTTGAACCACCGCACCTGATAGGCGGCGTACGCCCCGTCACCGCTGATCACCGGGGGCTGGAGCGGGGACAGGGACCCCATCCGCGCGTTCGTCCCCGCCCGCCGGTCGCGGACGAACACCTGGTCGCTCCCCGTCGCGCTGTCGGCCGTGAGGTTCCTCGCCGACGACGTGAAGACGACATGGCGGCCGTCGGGCGTGATCGAGGCGCCGCCGGAGCCGCCGTCGGCCTCGGTGCCGTCGGCCGCGACACTGATCCTCTCGACACCGGCGCCGCCGTCGCCCGCCACGGCCCCGGGCTCGGCCGAGGCGGCTCCCGGCAGCACCACCGCCGTGACCGCGCAGACCGCGGCCGCCGCGCCCAGGGCGGCCCGCACACGTCGGGTGGTGCCCGGGCTCGCGTTTCCCCTCATGGCTTCTCCCCCTCGAAGAGACCGGATCCTCCCTCCGGCTCCCCGCCGGAAGGACCCCCGGCATGCAACCGCGACGGCACCACGGGGTCAACGCGGCACACGGCGTGACGGGAGACGCGGTCCTCACCCGAGGCGGGGGCCGGCGCCTTCGAGGTGGTTCCAGGTCCGCAGGACGACGTCCCGGCCCTTCGCCGTACGGACCACGGGCGAGTCGTCGGTGAGGACGAAACCCGTCGCCCTGGCGACCGCCTCGCTCGCGGTGTTCCCGTCCTCGATGCACAGCACGACGCGCCGGCCCCCGACGCGCCGGTGGGCGAAGTCCACGGCGAGCCGGACCGCGCGGGTCGCGAACCCCCGGCCCCGGTGGGCGGCCCCCACGCCGTAGGCCAGCTCGACGTCACGCCCGTCGGCAGTGCCGGGGAACAGCAGGATCTCGCCCCGGGGCCGCACGCCGTCCGTCGTGATGGCGAGCTGCACCCCGCGCCTCTCGGCGGTCTTCTGCTCGGCCGCCGCGAGATAGGCGAGCGCCGCCTCGGTGTCGAAGGGTGAGACGACCGGCGTCCACCGGTCGATCTCGGGGTCGTCGTAGAGCGCCACGAGATCCGCGACGTCGTCGTCGGACCACTCGCGCAGTTGCAGTCCCAGCCCCCCGATGCTCAGGGGCCGGGGAAAGTCGAAGGTCGGTCGGCTGTCCATCGGACGATCGTGACGCGCCGGGCACGCGGAGGCCAAGGACGTCAGGACACGCACATGGATCCGGACGTCACCGTCGGTACCCGTTCGTGTGTTCTCCGGATGCGCGGGGACGGGGCCAGGATAGAAAGGGAGCATCGTCCGATCTTCGGGAGGCCGTGATGCTCGTCCCCTTCGGAGCACTTGATTTCCTGGACCGCGCCGTCACCGTGTACGGCGACCGCCTGGGCGTCGTCGACGAACCCGACCAGCCGGCCGAGCCCTGGGAGGGGCTGACCTACCGGAGCGTCGGTGAGCTGGCCAGGGCCCAGGCCGCGGGTCTCGACGCGCTCGGCGTCCCGCACGGCGCACGCGTGGCCGTCGTCTCGCCCAACAGCGCCAGGCTGCTCACCTCCTTCTTCGGCGTCAGCGGTCACGGCCGGGTCCTCGTACCGGTCAACTTCCGGCTGACGTCCGAAGAGGTGAACTACATCGTCGAGCACTCGGGCGCGAGCGTCCTGCTCGTCGACCCCGAACTGGCCGACCGCCTCTCCGGGGTCGGCTGCAAGCACCGCTTCACCCTCGGCGCCGCCGCGGACGCCGAGCTGTACCGCTTCGGCGTCGAACCCCAGCCCTGGGACGCGGACGAGAACGCCACCGCGACGATCAACTACACCAGCGGCACGACGGCCCGGCCCAAGGGCGTACAGATCACGCACCGCAACATCTGGGTCAACGCCACGACCTTCGCCCTGCACGCCGGTGTCACCGACCGTGACGTGTATCTGCACACCCTGCCCATGTTCCACGCGAACGGATGGGGGATGCCCTTCGCGATGGCGGGTCTCGGCGTCCGGCAGATCGCGCTGCGCAAGGTCGACGGGGCGGAGATCCTGCGCCGGGTCGCCGAGCACGGCGTGACGGTGATGTGCGCGGCCCCGGCCGTCGTCAACGCCGTTCTGGCCGCCGCCGAGTCCTGGGAGGGCGAGATCCCCGGCCGTGACCGGGTCCGCATCATCGTCGCCGGCGCGCCGCCGCCCACCAGGACCGTCGCACGGGTCGAGTCACTGCTGGGCTGGGAGTTCATCCAGATCTACGGCCTCACCGAGACCTCGCCCCTGCTCACCGTCAACCGCACCCGCGCGGAGTGGGACGACCTCGACCCGCGGGCCCGCGCCGAGAAACTGGTGCGCGCGGGCGCCCCCGCGCTGGGCGTGACCCTGCGCACCGCCGCCGACGGCGAGATCCTCGCGCGCTCCAACGTCGTGCTGGAGGGCTACTGGGAGCAGCCCGAGGAGACCGGACGGGCGCTGGCCGACGGCTGGTTCCACACCGGCGACGGCGGATCCCTCGGCGAGGACGGCTATCTCACGATCAGCGACCGCAAGAAGGACGTGATCATCACCGGCGGTGAGAACGTGTCCTCGATCGAGGTCGAGGACACGCTCTTCGGCCATCCGGCGGTCGCCGAGGTCGCGGTCATCGGCGTGCCGCACGAGAAGTGGGGCGAGACCGTCAAGGCCCTGGTGGTCCTCGCTCCGGACGCCGGGGTGACGGAGAGCGAACTGATCCGGTACTGCAAGGAGCGCCTCGCCGGGTACAAGGCGCCGACCTCGGTCGAGTTCCGGGAGGTCCTGGCCCGGACGGCCACCGGCAAGCTCCAGAAGTACAAGCTGCGCGAGCCGTACTGGGAAGGACACGAACGGCACGTCAACTGATCGCTGCTCGCGGTGACGGCGGCCGGGCCGCCCGGTACTTCCTTCCCCCCTCCGGAAGAAGTTCGTGCCCGGCCAATCCGTTCCGCCCCTTGCTCCGGAATATCTCCGAGAGCCCGCTCCCCGGACGAGGAGCCGGGCGGGAGGAATCCGATGACGACGAGGCACCGGTCCGCGGACGCACCGGACGGCGGCGGGCACACCGGAGGGGAACGGCAGGGAGCGCTCGGGCGTACGGCCGTGATCGGCGGGGGAGTGGCCGGGCTCACCGCCGCCCACGTGCTGAGCCGTGAGCGGCCCGTGGCCCTCTACGAAGCGGACGACCGGCTCGGCGGGCACGCCCACACCCACGACCTGACCTCGTCCGACGGACGCCTGCACCGCGTCGACTCGGGCTTCATCGTGCACAACCGCCGCACCTACCCGAACCTGCTGCGGCTGTTCGCCGAACTCGGCGTCGCCACCCAGGAGTCCGAGATGAGCATGTCGGTGCGGTGCGAGGGGTGCGGCCTCCAGTACGCGGGCGCCCGGGGCCCCGCCGGTCTGTTCGCCCGCCCGCGCAACGCGCTGCGCGGCCCCTACCTGCGGATGCTCACCGAAGTGCCGGCGTTCCACCGCGCCGCCCGCCGACTGCTGGCCGAGGGCGCCGAAGACACCCTCACCCTGGGCGGGTTCATCGCCCGGCAGGGCTTCTCGCCCTATTTCACCCGCCACTTCATGACCCCGCTCGTCTCCGCCGTCTGGTCCTGCGACGCCGCCACGGCCCGCCGCCACCCGGCCGCCCACCTGTTCCGCTTCCTCGACCACCACGGCATGCTCTCGGTGGGCGGATCACCCGCCTGGCGCACGGTCACCGCGGGCTCCCGCTCCTACGTCGACCGGCTGGCCAAGAAGCTCGACGCGGTGCACACCTCCACTCCCGTCCGGGCCGTGCGCCGCCACGCCGACGGGGTGGACATCACCACCGAGGACGGCACCACCGCCTCGTACGGCTCCGTCGTCGTCGCGGTGCACCCCGGCCAGGCCCTTCGGCTCCTCGCCGACCCCACCCCCCTGGAACGCGAGGTGCTCGGGGCGTTCCGCTGCTCCCGCAACACCACCCTCCTCCACACCGACACCACGCTCCTGCCGAGCGCCCGCCTGGCACGGGCCTCCTGGAACTACCTGATGCCCGACTGCGACACCGGCGCGGACCGGGTCCGGGTCAGCTACGACATGAACCGGCTGCAACGCCTGGACGCGCCCGAGACGTTCGTCGTCACCCTCGGCGGCGAGGACCGCGTCGACCCGGCCCGGATCCTGGCCCGCATGGAGTACGAACACCCCGTCCACACCCCCGAGTCCGTCGCCGCCCAGCGACGGCTCCCCGCCCTGAACGGCCCGGTGACCGCGTACGCGGGCGCCTACCACGGCTGGGGCTTCCACGAGGACGGCTGCCGGTCCGGCGTGGAGGCGGCCGGGGCCCTGGGGGTGACCTGGTGACCGGCGTCCCCGCCCTCTACCCCTGCACGATCACGCACGTACGGACCGGACCCACCCGGTACGCGCTCCGCCACCGGACGTACATGTGGCTGACCGACCCCGACCAACCACCCGAACTGCCCCGTCCACTGCGCCCGTTGGCCCGCTTCGACCCCCGCGACCACTTCGACGGCGACCAGCCGTGCATCCGGGCGGGCCTGGACCGGTTCCTCGCCTCGCACGGCGTCGACCTGCACGGCGGACCGGTGCTGATGCTCGCCCACGCACGGGTCCTCGGCCACGTCTTCAACCCGCTGACCCTGTACTGGTGCCACGACCCCGACGGCACCGCCCGCTGCGTCGTCGCCGAGGTCCACAACACCTACGGCGAACGGCACTCCTACCTGCTGCGCCCCGACGGCGGCGGCACCGCCCGGACCGGCAAGGAGTTCTACGTGTCGCCGTTCTTCCCCGTCGACGGCGCCTACCGCATGCGTCTGCCCGAGCCCGGCAGCCGGCTCGACCTGACGGTCCATCTGGAACGCGCGGGCACCCGGCCCTTCACCGCGACCGTACGCGGAAGGCGCGGCAGCGCGACCGCCGGCGCGCTGCTGCGCCAGGCGCTGCGCCACCCGTGGTCCACCGTCGCCGTGTCCGCCGGCATCCGCCTCCACGGCATCCGCCTCTACCTGCGCGGACTGCCCGTCCAGCCCCGGCCCCCGCGACGAGCCCAGGAGAACGAGAGATGAGGACGGCCGAGCCCTGCCCCGCCGAGGAGGCACCCCGACGGGACACCGGCCCGCTTAGGGGGCTTCTGATGGATCTCCGCGGCGTCGCGACGCCCGGCACGCACTCTCGCCGCACCGGCCGAAAGCCCGAGTACGCCCAGTACGAGGGCTTCCAGCCGGCACGCCGAGAGCACGCACCGGACGCCGCTCCTTCCTCCACGGAGATCCATCAGAAACCCCCTGGCCGGCCGGACGCGGTGCCCCGGCCGCCGTCGTCGCGGGCCCGTACGGCCGTCACCCGCGCGGTGGTGCGCCGCGCGCTCGAACGGCTGCCGCTCCGGGCGCGGTTCGCCGACGGAACCAGCGCCGGTCTCGGCGGCCCGGTCGTCGAGATCCACGACCCGGCCGCCTTCCACGGCCGCATCGGCGCCCAAGGTCTCATCGGCTTCGGCGAGTCCTACATGGCGGGGGAGTGGGACGCGCCGGACCTGACCGCCGCGCTCACCGTGTTCGCGGGCAACGCGGCCCGGCTGGTCCCCGCCCCGCTGCAGAGGCTGCGCGGGCTCTGGGCGACGCGCCGGCCGGACGCCCAGCGCAACACCCCCACGGGAGCCCGCGACAACATCAGCCGCCACTACGACCTGTCCAACGACCTGTTCGCGCTCTTCCTCGACGACACCCTCAGTTACTCGGCGGCCCTCTTCGACGGCTTCCCCGCCACCTGGCCGCTGCTCGCCGCCGCCCAGCACCGCAAGATCGACCGGCTGCTGGACCTCGCCGGCGTGGGACCGGGCACCCACCTCCTCGAAATCGGCACCGGCTGGGGCGAACTGGCGATCCGCGCCGCCGCGCGCGGTGCCCGGGTCACCTCGCTCACCCTCTCCCGCGAACAACGGGCCCTGGCCCGTGAACGGGTCCGCGAGGCGGGACTCGACGGCCGGGTGAGCGTCGAACTGCGCGACTACCGCGAGGCCACCGGGACGTACGACGCCGTGGTCAGCGTCGAGATGATCGAAGCGGTGGGCGAGGAGTTCTGGCCCGTCTACTTCACCACCCTGGACGCGCGGCTCGCCCCCGGCGGCCGCGCCGCGCTCCAGGCGATCACCATGCCGCACGACCGCATGCTCGCCTCCCGCGACACCTTCACCTGGATCCAGAAGTACGTCTTCCCGGGAGGGCTGCTGCCCTCCGTGGAGGCGGTGGAAGAGGTGACCCGCGCGCACACCGGTCTGCGCGTCACCCGCAGGGACGCCTTCGGGACGCACTACGCGGAGACCCTGCGGCTGTGGCGCGAGCGGTTCACCGAACGGGCCGACGAGGTCGCGGCCCTCGGCTTCGACGAGACCTTCCGCCGGATGTGGACCTTCTACCTCGCCTACTCCGAAGCCGGATTCCGCTCCGGCTACCTGGACGTCCAGCAGTACCTGCTCACGAAGGAACCGGAGGAGGACCGTACGCCGTGAACGGATTCCCCTGGGAGGAGTTCGCCCGGAACCTCGCACTCGCGGCCGGCGCGGCGTTCGCCGTCATGCTCGTCACCTTCGCCGTCGCCGTACGCGGGGGACTGCACCGGATCGTCGACGTCGCCTGGGGGCTCGGCTTCACCGCGGTGGCCCTCGTCACCTTCCTGGCGTCCGCCGGTGAGGGCGACGAGGCCCGCCGCGTGCTCGTCACCGTCCTCACCTCGGTGTGGGGACTGCGGCTGGCCGCGCACATCGCGTGGCGCGGCCGGGGACACGGCGAGGACCCGCGCTACGAAGCCCTGCTGGCCAAGGCGCCCGGCAGCCGGAACCTCTACGCCCTGCGGATGGTCTACCTCCTGCAGGGCGCGCTCGTATGGCTGGTGTCGCTGCCCGTCCAGGCCGCGCAGTACGTTCCGGGGCCGCTCACGGGCCTCGCCTGGGCGGGCACCGCGCTGTGGGCCCTCGGACTGTTCTTCGAGGCGGTCGGCGACGCCCAGCTCGCCCGCTTCAAGGCCGACCCGGCGAACCGCGGCCGCCTCATGGACCGCGGCCTGTGGAGCTGGACCCGGCACCCCAACTACTTCGGCGACTTCTGCGTCTGGTGGGGCCTGTTCCTGCTCGCCTGCGACAGCCCGCAGTCGGCCGCCGTGGCCGTGGTCTCGCCGCTGGTGATGAGCTGCCTCCTGATCGGCGGCAGCGGGAAGCCGATGCTGGAGCGCCACATGGGGCGCCGCCCGGGCTACGCCGAGTACGCGGCGCGCACCAGCGGCTTCTTCCCGCTGCCACCACGGCCACGCCGCTGACCGGCCCCGGTGGACCGCGCCGCCGACCGGCCCCGGCGCGCGTGACGTGCCGGGGGCTCGTTCCGTCCCCCGGCCCGAGGGGACGAACGCTCAGAGGGGCAGACCCAGCAGGGCCACCGGCGCGGACGTCGGTCCCGGGGAGCCGCCGGCCGGTTCCACGGTGATCCCCACCCCGGACGCGCCGTCGACGGGCCCCTCCATCAGGACGGTCCCGGTGGTGCGGCCCGGGTCCATCAGCCCGGCGGACCGCATGGTGCCGGCGTCGTCGAACCACAACTGGTAGACCTTGCCGTCCGGCGGTCTCGCCATGTCCGAGGAGACGAACACCGCCCGGTCCCGGCTCCTGGACACCACGACCGTGCCGCTCGCCCCGTCCGCCAGTCTCGCCGTACGGGACTTCGCGTCGGGGGCGGTGAGGACCGCGGCCACCTGGTCCGCGCGCCGTTCGGCCCGCCGGGCCTGCTCCTGGGCGTCCTGGGCGCGTTCGTGCTGCCACACCGCCGTACCGCCCAGCGCGGCCGCCGCGGCCAGGGCCGCGGCGAGCGCCCGGCGCCCGGGCCGGCGCCGGCGGACGCCGGCCCGGGGAACCGCGAGGGGAAGGACGCGCGGCGGCTCCTGGCGGACCACGGTGATCCGCCGCATCACCCGGTCCTTGAGGGCGGGGTCCGGCGAAGCGGTGACGGCCAGGCCCAGGTGCGCGGTCGCGGCCCTCAGCTCAAGGACCTCCCGCGCGCAGTCGGCGCAGTCCGCGACGTGCCTCTCGAAACGCCCGCGTTCGTCGTCGGCCAGGGCGTGCAGCACGTACGCGCCGGTCAGCGTGTGCAGCTCCTCCGTCGTCACACCGTGACCCCCAGACAGTCACGCAGCCGGATCAGGCCGTCGCGCAGCCGGGTCTTGACCGTGCCGAGCGGAGTCGCCAGCAGCTCCGCCACCTCCCGGTAGGTCAGCCCGCGGTAGTAGGCCAGCGTCACCGACTGGCGCTGGAGCTCCGTCAGCGTGCGCAGACAGCGCCGTACCTGCTCACGTTCGAGGTGCGCCTCGACCTGCTCGGCCACCTCGTCGAACTCGGGCGTCCGGTCGAGGAGCGCCGCCCTGTGCTCCCGCGCCGCCGACGCCTCGACCGAGCGCACCCGGTCCACGGCCCGCTGATGGGTGAGGGTGAGCACCCAGTTCATGACCGACCCCCGCTCGGGTCGGTAGCGGGCCGCGGTCCGCCACACCTCGACCAGCACCTCCTGGGCGACCTCCTCCGACTGCGCCCGGTCGCGCAGCACCCTGCGCGCGATGCCCAGGACGGGACCCGCCACCACGTCGTACAGCGAGGCGAACGCCTCCTGGTCACCGCCGGCGACCCGGGTCATGAGATCCGGCAGGTCCGGCTCCGCGGACGGGTGACGTCCGATCTCCACGGCTTCCTTCACGATGTCGGTCCTCCAAGACGCTTCGACGGCCCGGACGCGGTCCGCAGCCGGTGGGCCGGAAAGACGGGAGCGGGCCGTCCGCGCTCAGACCTCGGCGACCGGGCGCAGACAGTCGCGGAGCTGGTGCATACCGCGCCGGGAGTGGCTCTTGACCGTGCCGAGGGGCCAGCCCGTGCGCTGGGCGATCTGGGTCTGGGTGAGGTCCTCGTAGAAGGCGAGGTGAAGCACCCGGCGCTGGGGTGTCGGGAGTTTGGCCAGCTCGTGCCGGACGAGGACGCGGTCGAGCGCGGCCTCGGGCCGGGTCCGGGTGTCGTCGGCGAGGACCAGGAGGGCGCCGGCCGCGCCCACCAGGTCGGTGCGCCGGGTCCGCGCGGACAGCGCGTCGGCGATCTTGCGCCGGGTGATGCCGACGAGCCACGCGGCCACCGGGCCGCGTTCGGGCCGGTAACCCCGCGCCCCGCGCCACACGGCGAGGAACACCTGCTGGGTGACGTCCTCCGCCTCGCGCGCGTCGCCGAGCGCGCGACGGGCGAGGGCCTGGACGAGGGGTGCCCAGCGCCGGTACGCGGTGGCCAGCGACGCCTCGTCCCCGTCGACGATGCCACGGGCCAGATCCACGTCGGTGATCGCGTCACCCGGCTCTGCGGTCGGGTGCTCGGCGGTCGGATCTGCGCTCATGGCCACGGCTCCTCGTTCCGGGAACTCCCTGTGCGGGCCCCGTGGAACCGATTGTGTGAACCGGGGGACAGAGGCGACAACTCGCATCGTTTCTGCGTCGTATAGTCGCCGTATGGGTGATGGCCGGCCGGATCGGGGGAGCGAACCGGGCGCGGGATCCGCCGAGGCCGGTGTCACCACCGGCGCGCTGGCCCGCCGCCTGGGAGTCTCGCCCACGACACTGCGTTCCTGGGACCGCAGGTACGGAATGGGACCCGCGGTCCGTTCCGACGGGAGGCACCGCCGCTGGACGCCCCGGGACGTGGCGGTGCTCGAGGAGATGTGCCGGCTGACCTCGGCCGGAGTGCCGCCCGCCGAGGCGGCCAGGGCCGCGAAGGGCGGGTCCGACCTCCCTGCTCAGCAGGACGGCGGCGCGGCCGGGGTGCCGGAGTCCCCGGCGCGGGCGGCCGGAGCGGAGTCCCTCGGGGACCCCCGGCAGGAGTGCAAGGGGCTCGCGCGCGCCGTCGTACGCCTCGACGCGCCTTCCGTGGAGGACCAGTTGACCTCGCTCGTCGAGCGGCACGGCGTGGTCGTCGGCTGGGAGGAGGTGATGGTGCCGACCCTGCACGCGGTGGGCCGCAAGTGGGAGTCCGCCGGGGACCGTTACGTGGAGGTGGAGCACCTGCTGTCGTGGCACATCTCCCGGGTGCTGCACCGGGCTTCGGGACCGGCGGGCCCCGGAGCGCCGGTCACCGGGGCGGGGCCGGTCCTGCTGGCCTGTGTGCCGGGCGAGCAACACTGCCTTCCGCTGGAGGCGTTGCACGCGGGGCTGGTCGAACGGGGCCTGCCCACGCGGATGTTCGGCCCCGCCGTGCCCCCGGAGGCGCTGACCGCGGCGGTGCGGCGGCTGGGGCCGGTCGCCGTCGTGCTGTGGTCGCAGACCCGTTCCACCGCCGACCGCCCCCTGGCCCGGCACATCGCGGCCATGTCATGGGGGGTCAAGGGCGCCCGGGGGCGTCCCGCCGTCCTTCTCGGCGGCCCCGGCTGGGCCGGACGCCCGGAGCAGGGCATGCTCCGGCCGGCGGGTCTGCGAGAGGCGCTCACTACGCTGGCGGGCCTGGCCGAGGGCTGAGACGCAAAGCGGCCGCCCTCGCGGAACTTCCGCTCGGACGGCCACCGTCGGCCGGGTCTCGTGGGGGTCAGCCCACCGTCGGCGTCGGAGAGGGCAGCGCGGCTCCCGGGGGCTGCGACGCCCCGCCGGCGGGCTGCGACGTCGCGCCGGCCGCGGGCTGCGACACCCCGCCCGCCGGAGGCGTCAGGACGACCTCGGGCTCGCCGGGCTGCGGCGCGGGAGGCGTCAGGTTGACCGCGGGCACCTTCGGGGCGGTGGTCTCCTGGATGATCACCTGGTCGAAGTCGACCAGGCCGGTCTTCTCCATCACGGTGATGTGGTCCAGCACGGTGTCGTTGGCCTGGTCGGCGAGCTGCCGCACGAGCGAGTTCTGGGTCGTGGCGCGGATCTTCGCCACGGTCGAGAAGATCTGCCCGTGGGTGATGCGCAGGATGTTGGCGAACTCGGTGTTGAACTTCGAGCCGGAGTTCGCGCTCAGCGTCGACACGAAGCCCTGCTGCTGCGGGGACGGCTTGTTGGGCAGCGTGATGCCGAGTTCCTTGGCTATCTTGCGGCTCGTGGCGTCGAGGCCCGCGTGACCCGAGATCAGGTGCTCGCCCGCCGTGCGGACCTCCGGTGTGGTCCCCTTCTGCAGGGCCAGCTGTCCGACCGGGTACTCCCACAGTCCCGCCGCGCGCACCTTGACGACGAAGTCGCGGTCGGCCTCGGTCAGCGGTCCCGAGGACGGATTGGCGATGACGTTGACCGTGGTGGCGGACGTGGTCTCGACCCCCAGCAGGGCCGGATAGGCGAGCGCGGCCAGGGTCAGCGTCAACGCACCGGTCACGGCGAGAGTTCCCATGTTCCGTGTAATGCGCATTGAACAGCCTCCTGGTGGCGGGTACGGCGGTCCCGGAGCCGTCGGCTCCGGGGTGGCCGCGCGATGGATCCGGTGCGCGCGGACCCGGTACGAGTGGTTCGGACGACCATCAGTACGTCGGCGCACCGATGCGGAATCTCTACAACAGGTAAAATCCTCGGCAGTTTATCTCCGGCTCGGCCCGTTCACGCACGGGGTCGTGGTGTCGCCCTCAGTCCAGGCCGCGGGCCCTCCTGAACCGGGCCAGCCCCTCGGACAGGCCGACGATCGGTTCCGGATAACCGCGGGCCGCCCGGCCCGGATCCCGGAGCTTCCACGGCTCGTGCACGGCATGCCCGGAAATGTCCGCCAACTCGGGTACCCAGCGCCGTACGTACGCCCCGTCCGGGTCGTGACGCCTGGCCTGGGCCAGCGGGTTCAGGACACGGTTGGGCCGACTGTCCGTGCCCGTTCCCGCCATCCACTGCCAGTTGAGCTGGTTGTCGGCGACGTCGCCGTCCACCAGCAGGTCCAGGAAGTGCCGGGCCCCGACCCGCCAGTCCACGTACAGCGTCTTGGCCAGGAAGCTCGCGGTGAGCAGGCGCCCCCGGTTGTGCATCCAGCCCTCGTGGCGCAGCTGCCGCATCGCGGCGTCCACCACCGGATAGCCGGTCCGCCCCTCGCGCCACGCCTCGACGTCCTCCCGCGCCTCGGCCTCCGAGCGCCAACGGTCGTGCCGGGGACGGTAGTCGGCGGCGGACGCGTCAGGCCGGGCCGCGAGCACCTGGTGGTGGAAGTCCCGCCAGGCCAGCTGCCGTACGAACGCCTCGGCGCCCGGACCGCCCACGCCGCGCGCCCGGTGGACCAGTTCGGCCGGCGACAGCGTGCCGAAGTGCAGATGGGGGGAGAGCCGGGAGGTGGCGTCGCCGGGCAGGTCGTCGTGGCGGTCCTCGTACGCCCCGATCCCGCTCCGCAGCCAGGCCGTCAGTCGTTTCCTGGCCTCCTTCTCGCCGCCCCGGGCCAGCCCCTCGGACACGCCGGACACGTCCGAGCGCGAGGGGATCGCCTCCGAACCGACGCCGTCCGGCACCCGGACGGCCCTGGGGGCCGCGACCGGGTCCCGCAACGGCTGTCGCGCCCATTGCCGGTGGTACGGCGTGAAGACGGCGAAGTGGTCGGAGGACGCCGGGGTCACCGCGCCGGGGGCGAGCGCGGTGACCACCGCGTCGTGGACGTACAGGCGTCGGCCGTCCGCCTCCAGGGCGGCGCGCAGGCGCTCCTCCCTGCGGTGCGCGTACGCGCTGGCTCCCGCCGCGACGTGCACCGCGGCGGCGCCGGTCTCGGCGGCGGTCCCGGCGACCTCCGCCGCCACGTCGCCGGAGCGCACCACCAGCCGGCCGCCGCGCTCGCGCAGCCCGGCGTCCAGGTCCGCCAGACAGTCGGCGAGGAACGCCATCCGGTTGGGGGCCGTGAACCCGGCGTCCGCGACGGCGTCGTCGCGGACGAAGAGCGGCACCACCGCGTCCGAACCGTCGAGGGCGGCCCGCAGCGGCGGGTGGTCGTGCAGGCGCAGGTCGGCGGTGAACAGGACGATCGAGACGCTCATGGGACGGCTCCGGGGCGGTGCTGGGAGGGGTACGGCATTCGGTCTGCTTCGGCTGCGGGAACGCGTGCGGATGCGCTCCGGACGGCTCGCGCGGACGGGCCCTCGCGCCGGTCCCTCGCGGATGCGGGGGCACCGGCGGCGCGGGCACGGGCCGGGCGCCGCGGGCGCCGGCGAGCGCGCCGGGGAGCGGCCGGGGTGCCGGCGAGCGCGGCGTGGGCGTCCCGGGCGGCTGCGGGGAGCGGGGCACGGTGCCGCCGCGGGTCAGCGGGCGAGCGCGGGGGCCGTCGCGTCGGCGGGGGTGTTCCCGGCGGCCAGGGCGATGTTCCGGGCCATGCCGCCGAACACCACGGTGTGGAACGGCGAGACGCTCCACCAGTACAGGTGCCCGAGCAGCCCGTGCGGATGGAACAGGGCCCGCTGCCGGTAGCGCGTACGCCCGTCGTCCGTCACGTCGGCGTACATCTCCAGCCACGCCAGTCCCGGCAGCCTCATCTCCGCCCGCAGCCGCAGCAGACGGCCCGGCTCGATCTCCTCCACCCGCCAGAAGTCGAGGGAGTCGCCCACCCGCAGCCGGCCGGCGTCCCGGCGCCCGCGCCGCAGCCCCACCCCGCCCACCAGCCGGTCCATCCAGCCGCGCACCGCCCAGGCGAGCGGGAAGGAGTACCAGCCGTTGTCCCCGCCGATGCCCTCGATCACCCGCCACAGGCTCCGCGGCGACGCGTCCACGGTCAGTTCGCGTTCGTCCGTGTAGAGGCTGCCGCCGGCCCAGTCGGGGTCGGTGGGCAGCGGGTCGCTGGCCGTCCCGGGGTACGACGCCGACGACCAGCGGGTGGTCACCTGCGCGTCGCGCACCCGCTGGAGCGCCAGGGTGACCGCCGCGTCGAAGCCGATCGGCCGGCCCGGAGGATCGGGAACGTACCGGACGATGTCGTGCTCGTGGCACACGACCTCGTGGCGCAGCGACTCGGTGAGCGGGCGCGCGATCGACGCGGGCACCGGGGTGACCAGTCCGACCCAGTGACTGGACAGCCGGGGCGTGAGCACCGGCACCGGGAAGATGAGCCTGCGCGGCAGGCCGGCGACGGCCGCGTACCGCCGCATCATCTCCAGGTACGTGAGGACGTCGGGACCGCCGATGTCGAAGGCGCGGTTGACCTCCGGGGGCATCCCGGCGCTGCCGACCAGGGTGCGCAGCACGTCGCGCACGCCCATCGGCTGGATCCGGGTGTGCACCCAGCTCGGCGTCACCATCACCGGCAGCCGCTCGGTGAGATAGCGCAGCATCTCGAAGGAGGCCGAGCCGGAGCCGATGATCACCGCGGCGCGCAGCACGGTGGTCGGTACGCCCGACTCCAGCAGGATGCGCCCCACCTCGGCCCGGGACCTCAGGTGCGGCGACAGCTCCCGGACCGGAACGCCCTCGGGGGTGAGACCGCCCAGGTAGACGATCCGCCGCACGCCCGCCGCACGTGCCCGCTCGCCGAAGATCCGGGCCGCCCTGCGGTCCGTCTCCTCGAAGTCGCGGCCCGTGCCGAGCGCGTGCACGAGGTAGTAGGCGACCTCGCAGTCGCGCAGCGCGTCGGCGACCGAGCCGGCGTCCGTGACGTTGCCGCGCACGACCTCCGCCTCGCCCGCCCAGGGATAGTCGCGCAGCTTGGCGGGCGAGCGGGCCAGACAGCGCACCCGGTACCCCTCGGCCAGCAGTTCGGGTACCAGCCGTCCGCCGATGTAGCCGGTGGCACCGGTCACCAGACACCGGGGGCCGGTGCCTGTCTCCTCGTCGCTCATGGGTCCTCCGTCGGTCGCCGTCGGGCCCCCTCGGGGACCTCCTCCCTCCCTGATCCCTTCCCCCCGGGAACCGCCCGCGGATGCGCCGTACGGGGTGGTCACCGGGCACCGGGGCCCGGACGGAAAGGTGCCGGGTACCCGGGCGGAGAGGCGTCAAGGCTTCTATAGGCTGATCACGTGGCCAGACGAGACGACCCCGACGACCGGACGGACGGCGCGGACCCCGGCGCGGACCCCGGCGCGGACCCCGGTGCGGACCCCGGCGCGGACCCCGGTGCGGACCCCGGCGCGGGCCGCGGGCGGGACCGGAGCGCGGCGACGGACCTCCACACCTTCGCGGTCGAACTGCGCCGGCTGAACGGCGAGATCAACCGGCTGGTGCACGGCTTCGCCGGGGAACACGGCCTGCACGCGACGGACGTCCTGGCGCTCGCGGCGATCCTCGACGCCCCCGAGCCGCTCACGCCCGGACGGCTGCGCGAGCACCTCGGACTCACCTCGGGCGCGGTCACCGCGTGTCTGGACCGGCTCGAACGCGCGGGCCACATCCGGCGCGTCCGGGAGAGCCCCGACCGCAGGGTGGTCCACCTCCACTACGTCCCCGACGCGAGGTCGGCCGCGCGCGCCCACTTCCGGCCGCTCGCCGACGTCACGGCGAGCGTGCGGTCCGGTTTCAGTGAGGACGAGTTGTCCGTGGTCCTCCGTTTCCTGGCGACGATGAACGAACAGCTCTCGGCCGTACGCTCACCCGGTCGCTGAACCCGCAGGCGCGGGCGGGCCCTCGTCCCGGGTGCGAACGGTCGCCGTCCGCCGCATCCGTACGGCCGCCGGGGCGGGAATCCGGGGCATGGTCTACGATCTGGCCCCGAGATATCTCAATGATTGAGATTGTCATTCATCGAGACACCTGTCGGCGAAAATCTGGAGAGCGATGTCCCTCACCCCGCGACGAGCCCTGTGGCTGATCCCCGTCGTCCTGCTCGTCGCCTGGCTCGGCATCGGAGGCGCCCTCGGCCCCTACGCCGGCCGGCTCGGCGAGGTCTCCACCAACGACCAGGCCGCCTTCCTGCCGCGCAGCGCCGAGTCCACGAAGGTGGTGGTCCAGCAGCGTGCCTTCCAGCAGGACGGGACGCTGCCCGCGATCGTCGTGTGGACCGTGGAGGGCGACGCCTCCGCCGGGGCCCGGCAGTCCGCCGCGACCCGCGCGCTCGCCGGTCTCGCCGGCACCCCCGGCGTGGTCGGCCGGCCCTCGCCCGCCCTGCCCTCGCAGGACGGCAAGGCCCTGGAGGGCGTCGTCCAGCTCAGGACCGACCTCGGCAAGCAGCTCCCCGAGACCGTCGAACGCATTCGTACCGCCGCCGCAGGCGTCCCGGGCACGACGGCGTGGATCGCCGGACCCGCGGCCAGCCAGGCCGACCTCGGCGACGCCTTCGCCGGGGTCGACGGACTGCTCCTCGGCGTGGCCCTCGCCACCGTCCTCGTCATCCTGCTGCTCGTCTACCGCAGCGTGCTCCTGCCCTTCCTCATCATCCTCGGATCGGTGTTCGCGCTCGGCCTGTCCTGCGCCGTCGTCTACGTCCTCGCCGACCACGACGTCGTACGCGTCGACGGGCAGGTCCAGGGCATCCTCTCGATCCTCGTGATCGGCGCCGCGACCGACTACGCCCTCCTGCTCAGCGCCCGCTTCCGCGAGGAACTCGCCCTGACCCCGGACCGGTTCGCGGCCGCCCGGGAGGCGCTGCGGCAGTCCTGGGGCGCGATCGTCGCGAGCGCGGGAACGGTCGCCCTCGGACTCCTGGCGCTGCTGCTCAGCGACCTGACGAACAACCGGGCGCTCGGTCCCGTGGGCGCCATCGGCGTGGCCTGCGCCGCGCTCAGCTCCCTCACCTTCCTGCCCGCCGTCCTGGTGCTCCTCGGCCGCGCCGCCTACTGGCCGGCCAAGCCCCGCCGGGCCGGCTCGGTGAGCACCGGCGACGGCATCTGGAACCGGGTCGCGGCGCTGGTCGACCGCGCGCCGCGCAAGGTCTGGGCGACGGCCCTGGCCGGGCTCCTCGCCTGCGCGGCCTTCGCGCCCACCCTGACCGCGAAGGGCATCCCACTCTCCGAGATCTTCGTCAACGACGCGCCGTCGGTCGCCGCCCAGGAGACCCTCGGGCGGCACTTCCCCGGCGGCTCGGGCAACCCCGCCGTGATCATCGCGAACGCGGACCGCGTCGGGCAGGTCACGTCCGCGGCACGCGCGACGGACGGTGTCGCGTCGGCCGCCGCGGTGACGGAGTCCGGGCGGCCCGGCGGGGGAGCGCCCCGGATCGTCGACGGCCGGGTCCGTGTCGACGTCACGCTGCGGTCCGCCGCGGACAGCGACGCCGCCAAGGCCACGGTCGCCCGGCTGCGCACCGCGGTGCACGCCGTACCGGGCGCCGACGCGCTCGTGGGCGGTTACGCGGCCCAGCAGTACGACACCCGGCAGACCGCCGAACGCGACCGCGCGCTCATCGTGCCGGTGGTCCTCGCCATCATCCTGGTCATCCTGACCGTCCTGCTCCGCTCGCTGCTCATGCCGGTGCTCCTGGTGGCCACGGTGGCGCTCAACTTCCTCGCCACGCTGGGCATCTCGTCGCTGGTGTTCCGGCACGGGTTCGGTTTCACCGGCACCGACGCGTCCGTGCCGCTGTACGGCTTCGTGTTCCTGGTGGCCCTGGGCGTCGACTACAACATCTTCCTGATGTCCCGGGTCCGCGAGGAGTCGTTGCGTCACGGGGTGCGCCAGGGTGTGCTGCGCGGACTCGTGGCCACCGGCGGGGTGATCACCTCGGCGGGTGTGGTGCTGGCCGCGACCTTCGCCGCCCTCGGGGTGATCCCGCTGGCCTTCCTGGTGCAGATCGCCTTCATCGTCGCCTTCGGCGTCCTGCTCGACACCCTGGTCGTCCGCTCCCTGCTCGTGCCCGCCCTGGTCCGTGACATCGGCCGCCGGGCGTGGTGGCCGGGGACGCTCAGCCGCGGACCCGGGGCCGGACCCGGGCCGGCGTCCGCGCCCGGAGCCCGGGAGGACGGGCGCGCCGAGGTGCGCGAGGCCGAGTCGCGGCAAGCCTGATCAGATCTGCCTGATCCGGCCTGTCCGGTCCGGCCGGCCTGTCCTGTCCGGCCGGACCGGTACGAACGATCCGGTACGAACGGTCCGCTCGCGTGGTTCCCGCGGGCGGACCGTCCGCCGTTGCGCGGCTCAGTCCTCGTCGCCGGCCGGAACCACCACGAGGAACGCGTCCGAGTCCAGATCCATCACGACCGTCGCCCGCAGGCCCTCCGTACGGCGTCGGGCCGCGTACTCCTCCGCGGTCCAGGATCCGCGCGGAGCCCCGGCGGGAAATCGTTCCAGTACCTCTGTGCCCATGGCGGCAGACACCTCCGGCTCTGACAGCGGACCCGGCTCGGAGGGTCCCGTGGGATGCGGTTGCCCGGGTTCCACCGAGACATGTCATGTTCCGGGATGCGAGACCGGACGGCCGTTCCTTGACTGCCCGCGTCCTGGGCTGCGACGATCTCCGCCATGAAGAAGCGACTGGACCTCACGCGGCGACGCCACGTCGACCTCGCGCGTGTCTGCAGCGCCTTCTGTCGCCGCGAAGCCTGACGATCCCGGCCGCGGCTCCTTCGCCCGGGTCCGTCCCCCACGGTGACCGCTTCCCAGCGCGATCCGGCGTCTCCCCTTCTCTCTCCCCTTGCTCCGGCACCCGAACTCCGGCTGATTCCGGCTGAGTTCGCGAACCCCGGCGCGTTCCGGACAGCCGCCGGCACCCGGTGCCGCGCCGCGGTCCGCGCCGCGCCGAGGTCCGACCGCCTCGCGGAGAGCGGGAGTCCGTCCGGACTCAGGCCCGTTTCCAGCGTGCCGCGCATGCGGAGTGCGAGCCTGGCCTGTCTCCGTACCGCTTCCCGCCCGCCCGCCCGCCTGTCCGCCCGTCCGGCAGTCCGCCGACCCGGCACCCGGGTCACGGAACCCATCCGCGAGCCCGTTCGCGGTCCCCATCCGGAACTCGTTCACGAAAGAGGACTCATGGCCACCGTCCTGTCCGTCTCCGGCAGCCCCTCGGTCTCCTCGCGCACCGCCAGGCTCCTGCGCCACCTCGACGCCCGGCTTGCCGCACAGGGCCACGACGTGATCCCCCTCGACGTCCGTACGATCCCCGCCGAGGCGTTGCTCGGCGCGGACTTCCGGCACCCCGCCATAGTCGAGGCGGCCGAACTGTTCGCCCGTGCCGACGGCGTGGTCGTCGCCACCCCTGTCTACAAGGCCGCCTACTCCGGGGTCCTGAAGGCCCTGCTCGACCTGCTCCCGCAGTACGCCCTGACCGGGAAGACCGTGCTGCCGCTGGTGACGGGAGGCAGTACCGCCCATGTGCTCGCCCTGGACTACGCGCTCCGTCCGGTCCTCAACTCCATGGGAGCGGCGCACATTGTGCAGGGCTGGTTCACCCTCGACAAGGACATCACCACGGGCCAGGACGGGAGTGTGACCGTGGCGCCGGGCAGTGCCGAGGCCCTGGCCCAGGTGGTGGACCAGTTCTCGAGGGTCCTCGGCGGCACGCCCCTGCTCGCCGCCACGGGCTGACGCCGACGGGCACCCGCCGGCGCACCGGGTCCCACCCTCCGTCGCAGGACGGGCGCCGACCGCGGCCCGCCCGGGACGGGGCCCGCCCTGATCGGCGGTGTCGCGGTGCGCGTCTCCCCGATCACGGGCATCGTGGTGACGTGACCGATGCGGGTGGCACCGAGGCCGCCGGCCCGGCACCCGCCGGACGGCTCGCGGGGCCGCCGGTGAACCCGTTCGCCGGCCACCACCTCGTCCCCGCCGTCCTGACCGTCCTCGCACCGGACTCGGCGGGCGACACCCGGGACCGGCGGACTCTCCGGTCCGGGCTTCCTGCCGTCCGCACAGGCCGCAGGACGCGCCGTCGGGGCCCGCTCCGGGGGCGCCCGCACGGGCCGAACGGTCCGCACCGGGGACCTGCGGCCCCTGCCCTGCCCGACCGTTCGACACGATGCTGGAACCGGAACCCCACCGGGCCACCGACTCAGGAGGTGGACATCATGCCCCGCACCGTCACCGTGGGCCTCGACGGTTCTCCCGAGAGTCTCGCCGCCGTCGAATGGGCGGCCCGCGAGGCGCGGCTGCGCGGTCTGCCGGTCAGACTGGTCAACGTGTGGGAACCGGACCCCGGCCCCCTGGCCCAGGCACCGCTGCTCGGCGCCGAGACCCACCAGCACTGGAGCGAGAGGATCCCGCGCGAGGCCGCCGAAGGGGTGAGGGCACGCCACCCGGGAGTCCACGTCACGGTGGAGCAGCTCTCGGGCCGGCCCGCCGAGGTGCTGCTGAAGGCCGCCGACGACGCCGAACTCCTGGTCCTCGGCACGCGAGGGCTCAGCGGGGTGGGCGGTTTCATGGTCGGCTCGGTCGGACTGGCCGTCGTGGCGCACGTCGGGCGGCCCGTGGTCCTCGTGCGCGCCGGTGAACAGGCCGCCGACGAGCACCTGCCGGACCCGACGGGCATCCCGTCCGCCGCGGCGCCCTTCCGCCCCGTCGTGCTCGGACTCGACATCGGCGCCCCGGACGACGAGCTGACCGGTTTCGCCTTCGAGGCGGCCCTCCTGCGCGCCACGGCGCTGCGGGCCGTGCACTCCTGGAACGAGCCGCCCTACATCGCGTACGGGCTGCCGGCGGACCTGAGGCTGAACTACCGGCTCGCCGCCGAGGACGCCGCCGTCATGACCGCGGCCCTGCGGACCTGGCGCGACAAGTACCCGGCCGTCGAGATCATCGAGGACTCCCTGTCGGGGAAGCCGGCCAGCCACCTCGTGGACGCCTCCCGGGAGGCGTCGCTCGTGGTCGTGGGCCGCAGGATCCGCCGTGCCGCGCCCGGCGCGCACATCGGGCCCGTCACGCACGCCGTGCTCCACCACGCCACCGCCCCCGTGGCGGTCGTTCCGCACCCGTGATCGCAGCGGGCCGTCCCCGGCCCCGTGCCGATCGCATCCCGTTCGCGCAAGGAGGGACACCTCATGAAAGCAGCAGTCGTACGAGCGTTCGGTGAGCCGCTGGTCATCGAGGAGCGCCCGGACCCCGAGCCGGCACCCGGCCAGGTCCGCATCCGGCTGGAGGCATCCGGGCTCTGCCACACCGACATCCACGCGGCCCACGGCGACTGGCCGGTCAAGCCGAGCCCGCCGTTCGTCCCCGGACACGAGGGCGTCGGCCTGGTCGAGGCACTGGGCGAGGGCGTCACCCACCTCAGGGTGGGACAGCGGGTCGCCGTGCCCTGGCTCGGCAAGGCGTGCGGACGCTGCGAGCACTGTCTCTCCGGCTGGGAGACCCTGTGCGAGCAGCAGATCAACACCGGCTACGGGTGCGACGGAGGCTACGCCGAGAAGATGCTCGCCTGGGCCGACTTCGCCCAGCCGGTGCCCGAGGGGATCTCCCCGCTCGACGCGGCCCCGCTCACCTGCGCCGGCGTCACCACGTACAAGGCCCTGAAGGTCGCCGACGTCCGGCCCAGCCAGCTCGTCGCCGTTTCCGGCGTCGGCGGACTCGGCCATCTGGCACTCCAGTACGCGAAGATCGCCGGGGCGACCGTGGCGGCGATCGACGTCACCGACGACAAGCTCGAACTCGCCCGGGAACTCGGCGCCGACATCGTGATCGACGCCCGCAAGGAGGACGTGGGCGAGGTCCTGCGGAGCCACGGCGGAGCGCACACCGCGCTGGCGCTCGCGGTCAACGAGGAGGCGTTCGCCGCGGTGTACACCGGACTGCGGCGCGGCGGGAAGCTCGTCATGGTCGCCATGCCGGCGCACGGCACGATCCAGGTCCCGATCTTCGAGACCGTGCTGAACGGCACCTCCGTGATCGGCTCCATCGTCGGCACCCGGCAGGACCTGGCCGAGGTGTTCGAACTGCACGCCGCGGGCCGGACCAGGGTCATCCGCGAGTCCCGGCCCCTGGACTCGGTCAACGAGTCCATCGGCGAGGTGCTGCACGGCCGGGTCCAGGCCCGGATCGTCTTCGACTTCGGCGAAGGGAGCTGACCGCGCCGGAGCGGACGCCTCAGAGGCCCGCCGCGTGATCCGGGACGAACGTCTGCAGATCGCGCGGCGGGCGCACGTACCCCGTCGACGGCGGCCGTTCGGGCAGCTCCAGCACCGGCGGCGGCACCTCGTGGTACGGCACCGTGGAGAGCAGATGGGCGATCATGTTCAGCCTGGCACGGCGCTTGTCGTCGCTCTCGACCACGAACCACGGCGCCTCGGTGATGTCCGTGTGCACCAGCATCTCGTCCTTCGCCCGGGAGTACGCCTCCCAGCGGGTGATCGACTCCAGGTCCATGGGCGACAGCTTCCAGCGCCGCGTGGGGTCCTTGAGCCGGCGCCGAAAGCGCTTCTGCTGCTCCGCGTCGCTCACCGAGAACCAGTACTTGCGCAGCAGCACGCCCGCCTCGACCAGCATCCGCTCGAAGATCGGGCACTGCCGCAGGAAGAGCTGGTGCTCCTCCTTCGTGCAGAAACCCATGACGTGCTCGACCCCGGCGCGGTTGTACCAGCTCCGGTCGAACAGCACGATCTCCCCGGCGGCCGGCAGATGCTCCACGTACCGCTGGAAGTACCACTGGGTGCGCTCGCGCTCGGTCGGCTTGGGCAGCGCCGCGATCCGCGCGACGCGCGGGTTCAGGTGTTCCGCCACCCGTTTGATCGTGCCGCCCTTGCCCGCGGCGTCCCGGCCCTCGAAGACCACCACCATGCGGGCCCCCTCGGTCCGCACCCACTCCTGGAGCTTCACCAGCTCCGTCTGCAGACGCAGCAGCTCCCGCTCGTACGCCGCGGGCGGCACCTTCTCCGTCTTCTCGTCGGCCATGCCGCCTCCTCCGCTCGACGCCCGAGGCCGGACACCAGGACAGCACGGTACTGACCGACGACGAACCGCGCACGCCGTATGCCACGGGCGGGCCGCCCGTACCTACCGGAGGATGGAGGCATGGACGACCTCACCTGGGAGTACGAGGGCTACCACCCGGCGCAGGAACGCCTGCGGGAGTCGCTGTGCACCCTCGGCAACGGGTACTTCGCGACCCGGGGCGCGGCCCCGGAGTGCGCCGCCGACTCCGTCCACTACCCGGGCACGTACGCGGCGGGCTGCTACAACCGGCTGACCTCGCAGGTGGCCGGACAGCAGGTCGAGAACGAGGACATGGTCAACCTCCCCAACTGGCTGCCCCTGCGCGTGCGGACCGCCACCGGGAGCTGGCTCACCCCCGACTCCCACCGGCTGCTCGACCACCGGCTGCGCCTCGACCTGCTCGCGGGCACCCTGGAACGCACCGCGCGCTACGAGGACGAGGAGGGCCGCAGCCTCGCCGTCCGGCAGCTGCGCCTGGTCCACATGGCCGATCCGCACCTCGCCCTGCTGCGCACCGAGGTCACGGCCGAGGGATGGTCGGGCCCCGTCGAGATCGAGTCGGCACTCGACGGGACGGTCACCAACAGCGGGGTCGAGCGCTACCGCTCCCTCGCCTCACGCCATCTGACGGACGTCCGGACCGGCACCGGCGGCCCCGGCACGGTCTGGCTGCGCTGCGGCACCACCACCTCGGAGATCGGCATCGCACTGGCCGCCCGGACGGTCACGGACGCGCCCGCCGAGGCCAGGGACGCGCACACCCCGGGACGCGCCGCCCGGTCGCTCAGGATCGAGCTGACCGACGGCCGCACGGTGACCGTGGACAAGACCGTGGCCCTGCACACCTCCCGCGACCGGGCGATCAAGGACCCGCTGGACGCGGCCGTCGACCGGGTCCAGCGGGCCGCGGACTTCGAGACGCTGCTGCGCGACCACCGCACCGCGTGGCGGCAGCTGTGGCGCAAGGCCGAACTGGACGTGCGCGACAGCACGGGCTCGATCCTGCGCCTGCACCTGTTCCACGTGCTCCAGACGCTCTCCCCGCACACCGCCGAGCTCGACGCAGGCGTCCCGGCCCGGGGGCTGCACGGCGAGGCGTACCGGGGACACGTCTTCTGGGACGAACTGTTCGTGCTGCCGTTCCTGAACCTCCACTTCCCCGAGGTCTCCCGCGCCCTGCTCACCTACCGCCACCGCCGTCTGGAGCGGGCCTGCCGGGCGGCCCGTGACGCCGGCCGCACCGGCGCGATGTACCCGTGGCAGAGCGGCAGCGACGGACGGGAGGAGACCCAGCGACTGCACCTGAACCCGCGTTCCGGACGCTGGCTGCCCGACCACTCGCACCTCCAGCACCACGTCGGATCGGCGGTCGCGTACAACGTGTGGCAGTACTGCGAGGCGAGCGGCGACACCGAGTTCCTGCACACCAAGGGCATCGAGATGCTCGTGCAGATCGCCCGCTTCTGGGCCGGCTCCGCCGAGTACGACAGCGGCTACGGCCGCTACCGGATCCGCGGTGTCGTCGGCCCCGACGAGTACCACGACGCCTACCCGGGCACCGACCGGCCCGGACTCGACGACAACGCCTACACGAACGTCACCGCGGCCTGGGTGCTCTGCCGCACGCTCGACGTGCTGGGCGAGATGCCCGAGCTGCTGCGCCGGGACACCGTGGAGCGGACCGGCCTCGACCCCGCCGAACTCGATCTCTGGCACGACGTGTCGAGCGGACTGCACGTGCCCTTCCACGCCGGCGTCGTCAGCCAGTTCGAGGGCTACGGCGCCCTCGCGGAGCTCGACTGGGAGGGCTACCGGCGGAGGTACGGCGACATCCGACGGCTCGACCGGATCCTGGAGGCCGAGGGCGACAGCGTCAACCGCTACCAGGCGTCGAAGCAGGCGGACGTGCTGATGCTCGGCTACCTCTTCTCGCCCGCCGAACTCGGCGCCCTGTTCCGCATGCTCGGACACGAGGTCGACGACACCCTCTGGCGGCGCACCGTCGACTACTACCTCGGCCGTACGAGCCACGGCTCGACGCTGAGCAGCCTGGTGCACGGCTGGGTCCTGGGCCGGGCCAGGCGCGCCGAGGCCTGGACCTACATCCACGAGGCGCTGCGGGGCGACATCGCCGACCTCCAGGGCGGCACCACGGGGGAGGGCATCCACCTGGGCGCGATGGCGGGCACCCTCGACCTCGTCCAGCGCGGGCTGACCGGTCTGGAGACCCGGGGCGGAGCACTGCGGTTCGACCCGGTCCCGCTGCCGGAACTGTCCGAGTACGGTCTCGCGATCCGCTACCGGCGTCACCGCGGTGTCCAGCTGCACCTGAGCTCGGGATGGCTGAACGTGAGCGTGCCGGCGTCGGACGAACCGCCGGTCGACATCACCCTGGCGGACCGCACGGTCACGGTGGCGCCGGGCGAGTCCTGCACGCTCACGCTGCCGGACCGGCGCGCGTGAGCGGGGACCGGTCCGGGTACGCGCGGTACCGGCGGGGGCGGGCCGGTGCGGGACTCAGCGCGTGGAGTGCTGGCCGGCCGTCTCCGGGCGTTCGAGCTGGTTGGCCAGGACCGCGGCCTGGACGCGGCGCTGGACGCCGAGCTTGGCCAGCAGCCGGGAGATGTGGTTCTTCACCGTCTTCTCGGACAGGTACAGCTCCTTGCCGATCTCGCGGTTCGTGAGCCCGTCCCCGATCAGCGCGAGGATGTCCCGCTCGCGCGGCGAGAGGCCGGCGAGCTCCTGCGCGAGGGGCGGCTCCTCAGCCGGGTCCGTGCGCAGCTTGCGCATCAGCCGGGCGGTCGTCGTCGGGTCCAGCATCGACTGGCCGGACGCGACGGTACGGACCGCCGAGATCAGGTCGGACCCCTTGATCTGCTTCAGGACGTAGCCCGCCGCCCCGGCCATGATCGCGTCGAGCAGCGCCTCCTCGTCGTCGAACGACGTCAGCATCAGGCAGGACAGCTCGGGCATCTGGCTGCGCAGTTCCCGGCAGACGCTGATGCCGTCACCGTCCGGCAGACGTACGTCGAGAACGGCCACGTCGGGGCGCAGCGCGGGACCGCGCACCAGGGCGTGCTCCACGCTGTCCGCGTCACCGACCACCGAGATGTCCGGCTCCGCGTCCAGCAGATCGGTCAGACCACGGCGCACCACCTCGTGGTCGTCCAGCAGGAAGACCCTGATCGGGTTCTGCTCGGAGAACGTACGCGCCTCGGTCATGACGACCCCTTGTTCAGTAATGGACGGACCGTGAGTCCACTCAAGTAGATCATCACCCTTTCGGCCCCGGCGTACTAGGGCCGATCGGCCCCTTCCTCGTGCACACGTCCTACCCCGCAGGGGGTGTGATCAGGCTCACCCCTTCGCGTCCTCCGGGCCCGTCAGCTCGAAACCCACGTCCACCACCCCTTCGACGGCCCGCACCAGCCGGGCGGCCACCGGAACGAGCGAGGTGTCGCGGACCCGTCCGAAGAGGGTGACGACACCGCCCCGCACCTCGACGCGGACCGCCGCGGGCGACGCCGGGAACAGACAGGACACGACCTCCCTCCGGACCTCCTCGGCGATGTCCTCGTCGCTGCGCAGGAACACCTTGAGGAGGTCGCCGCGGCTGACGACACCCTCCAGAGTGCCGGTCTCGTCGACGACGGGCAGCCGTTTGACCTTGGCGCGTGCCATGACGCGGGCGGCCTGCGCCAGGGTCGCGTCCGCCCGCACGGTGACCGCCGGAGACGTCATCAGCTCCTCCGCCCGCACGCCGCCGGCCTTGGCGAGATCGTCCAGCCGCCGGGCCTGCGTCCGCCGGTCGGGGTCGTGGTCGCGGAACTCCTGCTTGGGCAGCAGATCGGCCTCGGAGACCACCCCGATCACCCGGCTCTCGCCCTCCAGGACGGGCAGGGCGCTGACCTGCCACTGCTCCATCAGCTGCACGATCTCCTTGAACCCGGCCCCGCGGCCGACGGCGGCGACCGTGTGGGTCATCACGTCGCTCACGATGTGCGGACTGCCGTGCACGGTGACTCCTCGATCGTTTCGATGACGCTTTTGATGCCGCGCCCGTCCTCAGCGCGCGCTGCCGCTTCCGTGGGGGGCGTACAGGTCGAGCAGCCGGGTCCGGGCCGACTGGAGCCGGTGGGCGACGATCTCGCCGGCCCACCGGGTCACGGCCATCCCCAGGGCCGGATCGGTGCGGCACAGGTCCCGGACCTCCTCGGCGTCGAACTCGTACGCGCGCACCGGGCTCGTCGCCTCGGCGCCCAGATGCCAGGTGTGCGGGGCGAACAGCCAGGACCAGCCCACGAGCTCGTTGTGACCGAGGAGCTCGATCACGGCCGGCCGACAGCCCGGGACCCGGGTGTCGAGGGCCACCGTGCCGGTCCTGATGATCCAGAACCGGTCCGCGTGGCGGCCTTCCTCGAACAGTCGGGTGCCCTCGGCGAACGACACCTCGCGGGCCACTCGGAGGAGCTGTTCCCGATGCTGGGCGGGCAGCGCCCGCAGCATGGTGGATGTGGTGGAAGTGCTCATGATTCGCCTCTTCCTGGCGCCGACCCCTTCACCTCAAATCTCGACCCGCGCCGAGCCCGCCGCCATGGGCCGTCCGGCCCCGGTCGCGGGCCCTTCGGCACGGTCCGCGCCGAAGGGCCCGCGGGACGGGCTGCCCGACCCCCGGCAGGGACCTTCGGTCCCGTCGTCGGGGACTTGCGACCCCTCCGAACTCCCTTGTCCCCGCAGGACATTGAAGGCGCAACAGAAGGAAACGACGATCGAGTCCATGTCGAACACCCTGGGAGGGATCAGCATCATGGCAGTCCACGAGCAACCCCGCCGGCGCACAGGGTTCCACCTCCCGTCGCGCGGGATCCGTTCGGCACGGGCCTCGGGCGAGGCCGCGGACGCACCGGCCACGACGGTCCGCTCGTACGCCTTCGCGGGCCTGCGTCTGCTGACGGGCTTCGTCTTCCTGTGGGCCTTCCTCGACAAGACCTTCGGGTTCGGCTACGCGACCCCGTCCGGCAAGGGCTGGATCGACGGCGGCTCGCCCACGAAGGGGTTCCTCGGCGGGGTCGCCGCCGGGCCGATGGAGTCGACGTTCCACTCCTGGGCCGGTCAGACCTGGGTCGACTGGCTGTTCATGGCCGGCCTGCTCGGCATCGGCGTCGCCCTCGTCGCCGGTGTCGCCCTGCGGCTCGCCGCGGTCGCCGGCACCGTGATGATGGCGTTCATGTGGCTCGCCGAGTGGCCGCCGGCCCGGCACCTGTCCGACGGTTCGCCGAGCATGTCGCCCAACCCCTTCGCCGACTACCACGTGGTCTACGCGGTCGTCCTGGTGGCCCTCGCCGCCGCGGGCGCCGGTGCCACCTGGGGTCTGGGCCGGCTCTGGGAGCGGCTTCCCCTGGTGAACCGCAGTCCCTGGCTGCGGTGACCGCGGCCGTCGCGGCGCCCCCGTGAACGTGCGGGGGCGCCGCGACGTACACCGCCGGGCTCCGCCGTACTCGTGCCGCGCTCCGCCGCGCGGGAGGGGTTCCACCCGCCCGCGGCGGGAACACGGGCACCCGACCGGTCGGGTGCGGGACCGGCCGCTTCGTCACCGGCGGGCGCGAAGTCCCGCGCCGCATGGGCTGGTTGGTCCCTTCCGGGGACCTGCGGCCCCTCCTCGGGCGCCCGCACCACCACGAGACTGATCACGCATCCCCAAGGAGGTCCCCAGATGTCCCGCACCATCGTCGTCGGTCTGGACGGCTCGCCCGAGAGCCTCGCCGCAGCCGAATGGGCAGCCGGTGAAGCCCGGCGCACGGACGCCCGACTGCACCTCGTGCACGCGTGGTTGTGGCACCCCTACGTGTACGGCCCGCTGGCCGGCGCCTCGGTTCCGCCGTCCTCGGAGGACCCGCAGCGCGACTGGGCCGAACGCCTGCCGCACGAGACCGCGGCCGGGCTCGTCACGGACCACCCCGGTCTGTCCGTCACGGCCGAGCGCGTCGCCGAACAGCCCGTCACCGCCCTGCTGGCCGCCGCCGAGGACGCCGAGCTGCTGGTCCTCGGGTCCAGGGGCCTCGGCGGCGTCGCCGGCTTCCTGACCGGGTCCGTGGCGCAGGCCGTGGTGGCCAGGAGCCGGACGCCGATCGTCCTCGTACGGGCCGACGCTCGGCCCGCAGGGCCTGCCTCCGGGCACGAGGAGGTCGTCCTCGGACTCGACCTGGAGCACCCGGACGCCTCCGTGATCGGGTTCGCCTTCCGGGCGGCGGCCCACAGGGTGACGGACCTGCGCGTCGTCCACGGCTGGAGCCTGCCGCCGTACTACGGCTACGGCGGGGCCCTCGACGCGGGCGTCGACGGCGCGCTGCTCACCGAGGTCCAGCGCCACCTCGCAGAGGCGCTGGCTCCCTGGCGGGAGAAGTTCCCCGCCGTCGAGGTGCGCGAGCAGGCCGTCGTCGGCGGCGCGGGGCCCCATCTCGTCGAGGCCTCGCGGAACGCCGCGCTGGTCGTGGTCGGCCGTCGCACCCGGCGGTCCCCGGTCGGCAGCCACATCGGCCCGGTCACCCAGGCGGTGCTCCACCACTCCACCGCGCCGGTCGCGGTGATCCCGCACGACTGACCGCCCACCGCCGCCGCACGAGGAAGGGCCCCGGGGATCCCCGGGGCCCTTCCTCGTGCGCGCACCCGGAACACCGGGCGGCCGGACGCATCCGCGAGCGTGAGGGCCGTACGCACCCGCGCCCGGGGGACGGACGTGCCCGGGACCGGGGAACGGGCGCACCCACGACCACGGAAGGACGGACGTGCCGGGGTCAGGGGGTCTTGTGCCCCCACTGCGGGCCGAGCCGTTCCCACTCGCGCTCCCACCGGTCGTAGCGCCGCTGGTCGAGCCGCCAGCGGGCGAGGCCGCCCGCGCCGAAGACCAGGCCGGCCAGGGCCACGGCGGCGCCGATGCCCAGCAGGGTGGACTCGGTGGCCGCGGCGCTCGCGGTCGGCGGTGCCGTGGTGGGCAGGCCCCGCGCGTCCAGCCAGATCACCACGTGGGCTCCGGCCTTCTGCCCGGATTCCACCAGGGCGCTGCCGACGTGCGGCGCCCCGTCCGCGGCCGTCCACCGGACCGTCGCCCGGACCCTGTCGTAGACCGTGCCCTCCCCGGCGGGCACCGCCGATCCCGTACCGCCGACCAGTACGGCGGGGACGGCGTGCCGGTCGTGGCGCAGCCGCGTGAAGGACTCGTCGGCGGCGCGGGCCGTCGCCAGACCGGCGAGGGTGCCGCCCAGCACCATCACCGTCCAGACGATCAGCACGATCCACGCCTCGAAGACGTCGTCACGGCGACGCAGCGGATTCCTCCGCCAGCGCCAGCACCACTGCCTCGCACCCTGTGCTCCGCGCATGGCACCGCACCTCCTCGTTACCCCCCAACAGTGCAAGGGGATCGCCGCGCGCGCGAGCCGTGGCAAGGGCCGCCCGGTCCCGCGGTGGGGACCGACCGGCCCATGTGCGCGGCATCTGCCCCGGTCAGGGTGGATATGTGAGGCCGAGTCGCGTGCCGAACGGCCTGTCGACGAGGCGATGTCCGTCCTGGCCGCCGGGGCGCTCCACTCGGCGGGGCGCTCCACCCGTGGGGACCCTCCGCTCGTCGCGACGCCCCGCCGGAAGGAAGTGATGGGTCATGTTCGAACAGACACGAAGCGTCATGTCCGCACAGGTGCGAGGGCCGGCGGCCGGCAGGGCAGCGGCCGATCCGGATCCGCCGGGCACCCCGGCGGGGGCGGGCGACGTCGGGCGGCGCATCGCCGCGCGACGCGAGGAACTCGGTCTGACCCGGCAGGACGCGGCCGTCCGCGCGGGCATCGCCGCCGACTACCTCCGGTACCTGGAGCAGCAGCCCAGCGCGGCTCCCGGGACGAGCGCCCTGATCCGGCTCGCGGACGCCCTCGACACCAGCGTCGCCGCCCTGCACGGAGGCGGGACCGGACTGCCGCCGGGCACCGGCCGGGCCGCCGACCACGCCGAGCTGATCGAACTCGGCCCCGAGGAATGCCGGGCCCGGCTGTCGACGCACGGCGTCGGCAGGATCGCCGTCCTGACGCCCGACGGGCTCGTGGTCCTTCCCGTCAACTACGGCGTCGTCGAGGGGGCGGTCATGTTCAGGACGGCGCCCGGTTCGGCACCCGCGGCCGCGGTCGGAGCCCGGGTCGCCTTCGAGGTGGACCACATCGACGAGGCCCTCGGCCAGGGCTGGAGCGTGCTCGTCCAGGGCCGTGCCCGTGCCGTGACCGGTGCCAGCGCCGTACGGCGGCTCGACGCCCTCGCCCACAGCCGCCCCTGGGCCGGCGGAGCGCGGCGCGACCTGTGGGTAGGCGTCGACGTGGAAAGGATCTCGGGCCGCCGGATCGTCGTGCACTGACCGGTCCCGGACCGGGCGCGGGGGCTCCGGACCGGGCGACTCGGTGCCGAGTCCGTCGGCGGCGAAGGCACCGAAGCCCGGCGACCCGGCCCCGGCCGGTGAAGCGGGCACCGGGAAGCGGCCATTCTCCGCCCGGCCGGGACCAATGGTCCCTGTTCCGCCCGGCCCCGGCCGCCGGAGTCTGAACCGCATGTCGCTGTACTGCTGTGTCGCCTCGACGCGTGAGAGTTGGCCCCGGTGATGAATCCCAACGACGGCTTCCGTGAACTCGGCCGGCAGGAGTGCCTGGACCGGCTCGTCGGCGCGCCCATCGGCAGGGTCGTCCACACGCGGGACGCCCTGCCCGCGGTCCTGCCGGTCAACTTCCGTCTGGACGGAGAGTCCGCCGTCGTGCTGCGGACGTCGGCCGACTCGGAACTGGCCCGCTGCATCGACGGCGTGGTGGTGGCCTTCGAGGCCGACGCGGTGGACGCGACCGCGCACTCCGGCTGGAGCGTGGTCGTGACGGGCCGCGCCGTGGTGGTGACCGACCCGGTCGAGCACGAACGCCTCGACCGGGCGGGCCCCTGGTCCTGGGTGGCCTCGCCCCGCGACGTCTTCATCCGGATCGCCTCCGAGCTCGTCACCGGACGCGAGCTCGTCGGGGGCCGCACGCTCTACGGCGTCGACCTGCCCCTCTGAGAGGCCACCGGGGGGCCGAAAGGCCCCCGGACGCGGGACTTCGGCTCCTTGAGTCTGTACTGTTCGGCGCCCGCCGGGACGATCGCGATGGACGAGTATCGAAGACGCGGAAAGTGCGCGGAGCACCGACCATTCGACACTGTGTGAGGGAGACCGGCGATGACCACAACGGTGGCGGCCGAGGGCCGTACGGCGGAGGCGTGGCAGGGCTTCGAGGGAACGTCGTGGCGCGAGCGGATCGACGTGCGCGACTTCATCCAGGCCAACTACACGCCCTACGAGGGCGACGCGGCCTTCCTGGCCGGCCCGACGGACCGTACCCGGGCCGTCTGGGGCACGGTCAGCGCGCTCTTCCCCGAGGAGCGGGCGCGGGGGATCCTCGACGTCGACACCGCCACCCCCTCCACGATCACCTCGCACGCCCCCGGATACATCGACCGCGAGCGGGAGCTGATCGTCGGCCTCCAGACCGACGCCCCGCTGAAGCGGGCCATCATGCCGAGCGGCGGTCTGCGCATGGTCGAGAACGGGCTGAAGGCGTACGGCTACGAGCCCGACGACTTCGTCACCCGCGTCTTCGGCACCTACCGCAAGACCCACAACGAAGGCGTCTTCGACGCGTACACCCCCGCCATGCGCGCCGCCCGCAAGGCCGGCATCATCACCGGTCTGCCCGACGCCTACGGCCGGGGCCGGATCATCGGCGACTACCGGCGCGTGGCGCTGTACGGCACGGACCGGCTCATCGCCGCGAAGCGCGCCGAACGCGCCGGCCTGGACGCCGCGCCGTCCGGCGAGCACGTCATCCGCGACCGCGAGGAACTCGCCGAGCAGATCAAGGCGCTGGGCGAACTGACCCGGATGGCCGCCACGTACGGCTGCGACGTCTCGCGCCCCGCCGCCACCGCCCACGAGGCCGTGCAGTGGCTGTACCTGGGCTATCTCGCCGCCGTCAAGGAGCAGAACGGCGCGGCCATGTCCCTGGGCCGCACCTCGACCTTCCTGGACGTCTACCTCCAGCGGGACCTGGACGCCGGGGTCCTGGACGAGACCCGGGCCCAGGAGCTGATCGACGACTTCGTGATCAAGCTGCGCATCGTCCGGTTCCTGCGCACCCCCGAGTACGACGCCCTGTTCTCCGGAGACCCGACCTGGGTCACGGAGTCCATCGGCGGCATCGGCGAGGACGGCCGCCCGCTCGTCACCCGCACCTCGTTCCGCTTCCTGCAGACCCTCTACAACCTGGGACCGGCCCCCGAGCCCAACCTCACCGTCATGTGGTCGCCCGGCCTCCCGTCCGGCTTCAAGGAGTTCTGCGCCCAGGTCTCCATCGACACCAGCGCCGTCCAGTACGAGTCCGACGAACTGATGCGGCCCCGCACCGGCGACGACACCGCGATCGCCTGCTGCGTCTCCGCCATGGCGGTCGGCAGGCAGATGCAGTTCTTCGGCGCGCGGGTCAACCTCGCCAAGGCACTGCTGTACGCGATCAACGGCGGCCGGGACGAGATGAGCGGCGAGCGGATCGCCCACGGGGCCCCGGCCCTGACGGGGGAGTACCTGGAGTACGAGGAGCTCTCCAAGGCGTACGACGTCATGCTGGACTGGCTGGCGGAGACCTACGTCGACGCGCTCAACGTCATCCACTACATGCACGACAAGTACGCCTACGAGCGCATCGAGATGGCGCTCCACGACTACCCCGTGCACCGCTTCATGGCCTGCGGCATCGCCGGTCTGTCCGTGGCCGTCGACAGCCTCTCGGCCGTCAAGCACGCCCGGGTGAAGGTGATCCGCGACGAGACCGGTCTGGCCGTCGACTACGAGATCGAGGGCGAGTACCCGGCGTACGGCAACAACGACGACCGGGCCGACGCCATCGCCGTCGGCCTCGTGGACTCCTTCATGACGAAGGTCCGCGAGCACCCCACCTACCGGGACGCCGAGCACACCCAGTCGGTGCTGACGATCACCTCGAACGTCGTCTACGGCAAGCACACCGGCAACACGCCCGACGGCCGCCGCGCGGGAGCGCCCTTCGCACCCGGCGCGAACCCGATGAACGGCCGCGACCGGCACGGGGTGGCCGCCTCCGCGCTCTCCGTCGCCAAGCTGCCCTACGAGCACGCCCGTGACGGCATCTCCCTGACGACGACGATCACCCCGGAGGGCCTGGGACACGTGCCCGCCGAGCGCGCCGGCCACCTCGTCGGCATCCTCGACGCCTACACGGCCTCCGGCGGCTTCCACATGAACGTCAACGTCCTGGACCGGGCGGTCCTGGAGGACGCGATGGAGAACCCGGAGAAGTACCCGGAGCTGACCATCCGGGTCTCCGGATACGCCGTCAACTTCGTCCGCCTGACCCGTGAGCAGCAGCTCGACGTGATCAGCCGCACCTTCCACGGAGCGCTGTGAGGACGGCCACGACGGGCCGGATCCACTCCTGGGACCTGTCCACCGGCGTGGACGGTCCCGGGACCCGGTTCGTCCTCTTCGTCAACGGCTGCCCGCTGCGCTGTCTCTACTGCGCCAACCCCGACACCTGGCACATGCGCGACGGCAAGGAGGCCACCGTCGACGAGGTGATGGCGGAGATCGAGAAGTACCGGCCGTTCATCACCGCCTCCGGGGGAGGGGTGACCATCACCGGCGGCGAGCCCCTGCTCCAGCCCGCCTTCACCGGAGCGGTGCTGCGCCGCTGCAAGCAGGCCGGACTGCACACCGCCGTGGACACCTCCGGGTTCCTCGGTGCCCGTGCCGGCGACCAGCTCCTCGCGGACACCGACCTGGTGCTGCTCGACATCAAGTCCTTCGACGTCACCGCCTACCGGAAGCTCACCGGCGGCGAACTCGGCCCGACGCTCAACTTCGCCACCAGGCTCGACCGTCTCCACATCCCGGTGTGGGTCCGCTACGTCCTCGTCCCGGGCCACACCGACGCCCCCGAGCCCATCGACGGACTCGCCCGGTTCCTCTCCGGGCTCGGGAACGTCGACCGCGTGGACGTCCTCCCCTTCCACAAGATGGGCGCCGCCAAGTACGAGGCCCTGGACATCCCCTTCCCCCTGCGGGACAACCCCGTTCCCGACCCCGCCCTGATCGAACGCGTCCGGGGCCAGTTCAGGTCCCACGGACTCGCCGCCCAGTGACCCGCGCGCGGGAAAAATCCCGGGCCGCTCCACCGCGGCCCGGGGCAGGATGCTCCCGTGAATCATGTCCTGAGCGGTCTCGCCGACAACACGGCCCTGCCGTCCGAACTGGTCGACCGGCTGATCGCGGTCGCCGACGCCGACCTCGCCCATGACCTCGCCGGCCGGGCGGACCTCACGCACGCGCAGGCGGTCGCGCTGTTCTCGCGCGACCGGGCGACCGGCGTACCGCTCGCCCACCAGGGCAGGCTGACAGCCGCCGACGTCGATCCCCTGACGGAGCCGGACACCGCCCTCGCCCTGCTCGACGAGGGATCCGGCAGCCCGGAATGGGCCCGCCTCCTCGCAGCGGACCCGCTGGCGGAGCGCAGGGAGAGGCTGGCCGCCTGTCCCGGCCTCCCGGCCGACGTGGTGGAGACCCTCGCCACGGACCCGGATCCCCGCGTCGTCGCGGAACTCGCCCTGTGGACCACGCGGGAGACGGCCGCGAGGCTCGCGGAGCATCCGCACGCCGAGGTCCGCCGCGCCGTGGCGGTCAACGAGGAGACGCCCCCGGACGTCCTGGCCGCGCTCGTCACCGGCGAGGGACTGCCTCCCGCGAGCAACTGCCCGGTCTGCGACCGCGAGCCGCCCCCCTTCACCCACGATCCTGAATGTCCCCGGCTGGACTGCGACTTGAGACCCGGCGCCTTCTGCGACGGCTCCCACGGGTCCACCGTCCACGACATACGGCTCGCGGCACTCGGCAACCCCGCCACGCCCACCGAGGCGGCCGTCCGCTTCGCCGGCCATCCCTCGACGCTGCTGCGCTGGACGCTCGCCGCCCGCCCGGACCTGCCGCCGGAGGTGTGCGCACGGCTCGCCGCCGACCCCGTTCCCGGTGTCCGCGCCGACCTCGCCGAGAACCCCGCGACCGGCGAGGACGTGATGCGCCTACTGGCACGGGACCGGGACCCCCGGGTGCGCCGGAGCCTCGCCCGCCATCCCCGTGTCCCGCTCGACGTGCTCACCGAACTGGCCCGCACCGCCAAGGCCGCCACCACGCTGCTGCCCCGCGTCGCCGCCGCGACCCCCGCCGAGGTCGAGGACCTGGCCGGGTCGCCGGACCCGGCGGCACGCATGCTCGTGGCCCAACGCCGTGATCTGCCGCCCGGGACGCGTGACGCGCTGGCGGGCGACCCCGACGCGAAGGTGGTCAAGGCCGTCGCGCCGCACCCGGGGCTCACCGAAGGGCGGTTGCGTGCCATGGTCGCCCGGCACGGAAACAGGGTCCTCGCCCAGGTGGCGGCCAACCCCGATGCGAGTCCCGGGCTGCTGGAACACCTGACGCGCCAGGCACCACCGGCGCAGAAGGCGCTCCGGGAGGTCGCCCGGCACCCGAACGCGACGGCCCCGGCCCTGCTCGCCTGCCTCGCCGACGACCGGGCGCGACGCGTGGCCGCCGCCCGTCCCGCACTCCCGCCGGGGGTGATCGTGGAACTGCTCCGCGACCCCGACCGGCAGGTGGCGGAAGCGGCGGCGGCCAACCCGTCGCTGCCGCTCGCCGTGATGGAGGAACTCGTGGGCAAGGCGTGCGAGCCCGTCGTGAACGGCGGCTGAGACGCCCGGCGCACACGGAGGAGCGGGCCGCACCTCCCCCGCCGGGGTGTGCGGCCCGCTCCTCACCCACGCGTCACCCGAGTGGGGTCAGAGCATCTCGGTCTCGCCGCGCGACGCCTCGCCCCACAGCGTGTGGAAGCTGCCCTGACGGTCGGTGCGCCGGTAGGTGTGGGCGCCGAAGAAGTCGCGCTGGCCCTGGGTGAGGGCGGCCGGCAGGCGGTCGGCGCGCAGCGTGTCGTAGTAGGACAGCGATGCGGAGAACGCGGGCACCGGGACGCCTCTGCGGGTGGCGATGGAGACGACCTCGCGCCACGGGACCTGCGCGTCCTTGATCTCGGTGGCGAACCCCGCGTCGGACAGCAGGCTCACCAGGCCCGGGTCGACGGCGTACGCGGCGCGGATGCGGTCGAGGAAGGCCGCGCGGATGATGCAGCCGCCGCGCCAGATCTTCGCCACCTCGCCGAGGTCGATGTCCCAGCCGTACTCGGCCGCCGCGTCCAGGATCATCTTCCAGCCCTGGTCGTAGGCGATCAGCTTCGAGGCGTACAGGGCGTGTTCGACCTGGCTGGTGAAGCGCTCGGCCTCGGTCGCCGACAGCTCCCAGTGGGTGCCGCCGGGCAGGCCGCGGTAGGCGGAGCGCAGCGCGTTCTGGCTGGAGGCGGCGCGGGCGAAGGTCGCCTGCGCGATGGCGGTGACCGGGGAGCCGAGGTCCAGGGCGGTCTGCACGGTCCAGCGGCCGGTGCCCTTCTGCCCCGCGGCGTCCACCACGACGTCCACGAAGGGTTCCCCGGTGGCGGCGTCCGTGTGCGCGAGCACCTCGGCGGTGATCTCGATGAGGTAGGAGTCGAGGCGGCCCTTGTTCCAGCGCCGGAAGATCTCCGCGATCTGCGGCGGCGTGTAGCCCCCGACGCGCCGGAGCAGGTCGTAGGCCTCGCCGATCAGCTGCATGTCGGCGTACTCGATGCCGTTGTGCACCATCTTGACGAAGTGGCCGGCACCGTCGGTGCCGACGTGCGTGGCACAGGGCTCGCCGTCCACCTTGGCACTGATCGACTCGAACATCGGGCCGAGCGAGGCGTACGACTCGGGGGAGCCGCCGGGCATGATGCTCGGCCCGTTGAGGGCGCCCTCCTCGCCGCCGGACACGCCCGCGCCGACGAAGTGGATGCCGCGCTCGCGCAGCGACTGCTCACGGCGGCGGGTGTCGGCGAAGTGGGCGTTGCCCCCGTCGATGATCATGTCGCCGTCTTCGAGCAGCGGGGCGAACTCCTCGATGACGGCGTCGGTGGCGGCACCCGCCTGCACCATGATCATGAGGCGGCGGGGGCGCTCCAGCGCCGCCACGAAGTCCTCGGCCGACTCGGCCGCGACGAAGGCGCCCTCGTGCCCGAACTCCTCGACCAGGGCCTTCGTGCGCGCGGGGGTGCGGTTGTGGACGGCGACGGTGTAGCCGTTCCTGGCGAAGTTGCGGGCCAGGTTGCGGCCCATCACCGCGAGCCCTGTGACGCCGATCTGCGCGGTCGCCTTCATGGTGTGCTCCTTGGATCCGGTTCTGCCTGTCCATGTACCTGACGGGCGGGCAGACGACTGTCGCTGTGCCGATCAGTACGCCGGGAGGGGCCCGGGTGTTCACCTTTCGCGGAAGGAGCTGTGCGGGTCAGCCGTTCCGGCGCAGCCGCCAGCCGTGGTCCACCGGTCCGATGCCGGCGCCGAGCGCGAAACCGGCCTCGATCGCGGCGGTCACGTACGCCTTGGCCCGCCGTACCGCCTCCGGCACCGCGAGGCCCTCGGCCAGCCCCACCGCGACGGCCGAGGCGAGCGTGCACCCCGTCCCGTGGGTGTGCCGGTTGTCGTGGCGGGGCGCCCGCAGCCAGTGCTCGGCCGTCCCGTCGGTGAGCAGGTCGACGGCCTGCCCCGGCAGATGACCCCCCTTCACCAGCACCCAGCGCGGACCGAACGCGAGCAGCAGACCGGCGGCCCGGCGCATGCCCGCCTCGTCGTCCGCCTTCACCCCGGTGAGCTGGGCGGCCTCGTCGAGGTTCGGGGTGGCCACGGTCGCCCGCGGCAGCAACAGGGTCCGTACGGCGTCCAGCGCGTCGTCGGCCAGCAGCCGGTCCCCGTGCTTGGAGACGCTCACCGGGTCCACGACGACCGGGACGCCCACGTCGGACAGCAACTCGGCGACCGTGGCGACCAGTCCGGGCGACGAGAGCATCCCCGTCTTCACGGCCTGGACGCCGATGTCGTCGACCACGCTGCGGTACTGGGCCCGCACCGCCTCCTCGGACAGCTCCCAGGCACCCTGCACGCCCACGGAGTTCTGCGCGGTCACGGCGGTGAGCACGCTCATCCCGTGGGCGCCCAGCGCGAGCATGGTCTTCAGGTCGGCCTGGATTCCTGCGCCTCCGCCGGAATCGGATCCGGCGATCGTCAGGACGCGGGGCGGGACGGTCATGGGGTGTTCCTCTCGGGTACGTCCCGGGCACGAAGGCCCGGGGACGGCGGAGCGACGGGTGGCCCTCAGGCGCGGCGGCGCAGCCGCAGCGGGGCGTAGAGGGCGAGGGCCACCAGGAACGCCACGTAGTACGAGAGGTCGGCGCCGTGCAGCGCGTCGGCCACCGGACCGACGTACAGGCTCGTGTCCATGAACGGCACGGCCGCGCCGAAGGCGGCGACGAAGGCGACCAGCGACGGCCATCCGGGGCGCGGACGGGACAGCTCGGCGGCGACGTCGAGCGGCGCGTCCCCGCGCTCCCGCCCCCGGGCGATCCAGTCGACCACGACGATCGCGACGAACCCGGGGATCCAGCAGCCCACGAACAGCAGCACGTTCTGGAAGCGCGCCGTGGTGTCGGCGGCGTGCATCCACAGCACCAGCGGGAAACCGAGCACGGCGGCCAGGGCGGCCGCCACCGGACGCGGTGTCCGCACGCCCAGGGTCTGCAGGGCCAGCGAACCGCTGTAGTCGTTCATCGCGTTGCTGCACACCGAGGCGAGCGCCACGGCCAGCAGCCCGAACGCGCCCGCGGCACCGCCGCCCAGCAGCGAGTCCACGCCCGCCGCCGTCTGGTCGGTCAGCACCGCCGCGCCCCACAGTCCGAGGACCTGGACGGCGACGAAGGACGTGACGAGCCCGAGCAGGGTGCACCAGAACATCCGCGGGCGGGAGGTCGTACGCGGCAGGTAGCGGCTGAAGTCACCGGCGTACGGGGCCCAGGACAGCGAGAGGCTCAGCGCGATGGTGCTGGTGAGGACGAACGCGCCCGCGCGGTCGGCGCCGGCGGCGGACCCGTCGGTGACGGGGTGGACCCCGTCGAGCATCCGCCAGGCGATCACCGCGAACGCCACGGTGAGCACGAACGTCATGACGATCTGGAGACGGTGGACGGCTTCGTAGCCGAGGACGCCGAGCGCCCCCTGGGCGGCCATCACGACCAGGACGCCGAGCCAGAACGGCCAGCCGCACAGCCGCGCCAGCGCGTCTCCGCCGAACAGGCCGATCAACGCGTCCCAGGCGATGGAGGACAGCCACTGGAGCACCCCGGGAAGCAGCACCGCCCGGCCGAACGCGAGCCGCGCGAGCGGGAGTTGACCGGTGCCGGTGAGGCCGCCCCAGGTGCTGAGGTAGGCGGTGGGCAGGGCGCCGAGCACGGTCCCGAGGACGACGGCGGCCAGCGCGGTGGTGAAGTCCAGGCCGAGCGTGATCCCGATCGTGCCGGTGAACACGCCCGTCATCGTCAGGTTCGGGGCGAACCACACGGTGAACAGGCGTCCGGCACCGCCGTACCGGTTGCTCTCGGGGACCGGCTCGATGCCGTGCCCCTCGACGCGGAGGTCGCCGGGTGCGGCGGGCATCCGTCCGTCGAAGACGGCAGGCCGGCTGTCGGCGGGCAGCCCGCCGGGAACATGCGTCAACGGCATGGAAGACATCCCTCCGCCAGTACGAACTGGTTCAGGTTCGACGGGTGTGATCTCAGCCCTCGGCGGGGCACCCCGTGTCCGGTACGACGGACACACTAACCGCTCCCGAGGACGGAGCGGGAGGGGGTCCCGCCGACAGAACCCGAGCTCAGCTCCGGTGCGCGGCGCGGCCCCCGCCTCCGGGACGCGCTCCGGACGGCCCGGGGGCGCTCCGGCGTACGGCGTGAAACCCGACCCGGAACGCGCGCCGGACCGTTCGGGAACCGCCCGGGGTCCCGAACCCGGGGTTCTCCGCCCGCGCCACCCCGGGCCCGCTCATCCGGACCGGCGCGCGCCCGCGCGCACTCCGGTTCATTCGAACGGCGCGGGCGGGCCGGTTCGCAGCGCGGCGCGTGCCGCCCCTCGGTACTGTCGGAAGCGATCGCCGCCCGCTCTCTGTTCCCGGGTTCCCGGACCCCGGTGGCCGGGCGGAAGGAGGCAGGGTGCCGTGACCGTGATCTCCCTGAAGACCGCGCAGGTGCGGGAAGGTCTCGCCCTCCCGTACGCCGAAGCGGGCTACCCCAGCGGTACGCCCGTCGTCTTCGTGCACGGTCTGGCCGACTCCTGGTGGTCCTTCGAACCCCTCCTGAGGCGCCTTCCGGCGTCCCTGCACGGATACGCGCCCACGCAGCGCGGACACGGCGACGCGGGCCGGCCGGCCGAGGGCTACGCCCCCGACGACTTCGCCGCCGACCTGGTGGCCTTCCTGGACGCGGTCGACATCCCGCGGGCCGTCCTGGTCGGGGCGTCCAGCGGGGGCGTGGCGGCCCGGATCGTCGCCGGGAGCCACCCCGACCGCATCGCGGGTCTGGTCCTGCTCGGCGTCCCCGGCACCCTCGCGGACAAACCGGCGGTGACCCGGATGGTGAGGGCCATGGAGGAACTGGCCGACCCCGTGCCCCGCGCGTTCGTCGAGGGCTTCCTGGCCGACACGGTGAACCGCCCGATCGCCCGGGGCTTCATCGAGACCATGGTGGAGGAGAACCTGAAACTTCCCGCGCACGTCTGGAAGGACACCGCCCGCGGTCTCCTCGACACCGATCTCCGCGTGACCCTCGCGGGCATCCTGGTGCCCACTCTCGTCATCTGGGGTGAACAGGACGAGTTCCTGCCCCGCGACGACCAGCGGACCATCCTGGACGCCGTCCACGGAGCCGACTTCCTCGCCTATCCGGCGACCGGCCACTCGGTCCACTGGGAACAGCCCGAACGCGTCGTCGCCGACCTCGCCGCGTTCGTCACGCGGATCGAGCACCCCGGCACGCGGTACGGCGGCGTCTGACCCACCCGGCGGGCGCACGGCGGCTCCTCGGCCCCGGGGCCGCGGTCACTGACGCGATCCGTACCGCCGCCGCCCGCCGACGTGTCCATGCATGGCATGCTCATGCTCCCCACAGGAAGGGAACACGTGCCATGAGACCGAGCCGACGCTCCCTGCTCGCCGCCACCGCCGTACTGGGATCCGTTGTCGCCGTCCCCGCCCCGGCCGCCGGCGCGGCCGAACTCCCGGCCCCCGGCGCCTATTACGTCCAGAGCGCCGTCACAGGACTGAACGCCGCCGACAGCGCGGGCGCGATCGTCCAGCACAACCCCAAGGGCGACGAGGACCACCAGCGGTGGACCCTGCGCCGAAGCGGCTCCTCCTTCGTGCTCGAAAGCGCCGACTCCGCGGGCAGTTGCCTGGGCCGCTCGGGCGACCAGGCCCGGACCGTGGCCTGTACGAGTGCCGATGCCGCCTGGGAGGCGACGCCTGGCGGTTCCGAACAGTACGCGCTCAAAGCCCCTGGAACGAACAGGTACTTGACCCTCACCGACAAATCCGCGGGCTCCAACTACCCGGCCCAGGTGGCGATCGGCTCACCCGGCGCCCTCGCCTCCTGGTTCCTCATCCCGGTCGAGCCCGCGACCCGGCCGATGCCGTCCCAGGGCCAACGCACCCTGGACCAGGTCACGTTCCTCACCACCCACAACGCCTACGCGAACGGCGTGGACGGCGGCTTCGCCCCGCCCTTCGTCAACTTCTTCCCGAATCAGAACCGCGGCATCAACCAGCAACTCGCCGACGGTGTACGAGGGTTCATGCTGGACCTGCACCAGACGCCCGACGGCGCGATCCTCTGCCACAACAGCTGCACCCTCGTCAGCAAGCCGGTCGCGCTCTGGGTCGACCTCCAGCGCATGACCGACTTCCTCAAGCAGCACCCCGACCAGTTCGTCACCGTGTTCCTGGAGGACTACGTCGACCCGGCCGTCCTGCGCGCCGAACTCGCCCGCGTGAACGGCCTGTCCGACGTCCTCTACCGTCCCGACCGGACCGGCGTGCGCGAGAACGGCTGGCCGAGGCTCGCCGACCTGACCGCCGCCGGACACCGCCTGCTCATCTTCACCGACCACGGCCGCTCGTCCGACGAGGCCGCCGGACTGACCCGGGACAGCTTCGGCGTCATGTACCAGCGCGAGTGGACCGTCGAGAACTACTGGTCCATGGGCTCGGGCATCGGCTCCTCCGACTGGTCCTGCTACAGCCGCTGGTACGGCGCGGACACGAACGTGCCGCTCACGCGCACCGAGCCGGGTTTCCGTCCCCTCTTCGTCATGAACCACTTCCGCGACGCCGCCATCTCCGGGACCGCCGGCACGGACAACACCAAACTCGCCGACCGGGCCCGCCGCTTCTGCCAGCCGGCCGCCCGCAAGAAGCCCAACTACCTCGCCGTCGACCGCTACGACCTGGGCGACCCCGCGTCCGCGGTGAACACGCTGAACACGTACGTGTATCCGTAGCCCGACGGTGTCCAGGGACTTCCCCCCGGGCGTCGAACGACGGCGCCGCGCCTACCGGGCCGCCCCCTCGCGCCAGGCTCCGTAGGCCCGCTCGATCTCGCCGAGGTACTGAGTCAGGTGGAAGCGGACCTCCTCGACGACCCCGTGGTCGAGGTCCGGGTACGACAGACCTGACCAGACGACCGTCTCGCCCTGGAGCTGCACGGTGACGGTGAGCCCGTCCCGGGCGGGCCCGGGCGGGCCGCGGTCCGCCACCCGCACCTCACGGGGCGCGTCCGTCGGGTAGAGCGGTCCGCCCGGGCGGAGGAGCCGCCGGGGGTGCAGGCCGAGCGCGCTGCTGTCGCTGCGCGTCACGAGGTCGAGCCCGTCGACGAAGAGGTAGGTGTGCACGTCGGCGCACACCGGCGGTCCCGGACACGTGCTGATCAGCAGGGTGCTCACCGCGCCGCCCCGACGACCGGTCCCCCCGGCCCGAATCCCACCCGGGGCCCTACGCGGCACCGGCCTCATCCGACGTCATGAACCGATCATAGCGACCGCACGACACCGCCCCGGAAGCCGACGGAGGCGACTTTCTGTCCACGCGGTCCCCTGCTCTCGTACACTCCGCGGGATGAAGCGGGCGCGTTCAGCCGGAGTCGTCGTTCTCGCGCTCCTGCTGAGTGCTTGCGGCGCGGAGTTCACTCCGCTGTTCGTCGAGAGCGGGAGTTCCGGTCCGGTGATCGGCTGGCGCGAGTGTCCTGGCGCGAAGTACGACGGCATCACCGAGGTCGGCCTGTACCGGTGGGACCGCGACGGCACCGCCGACGATCCGGGCGAACTGCTGTGGCACATCGAGGCTTCCGACGGGGTCCCGCTCCACCGCGTACGCCTCGGAAGCGCCCCGCGGGGTTTCACGACACGGCTCCCGCTGACCGTCGATTTGGACCCCGCGTCCACGTACGCGCTGCGCGCCAACATGACCTCGGACGATCTCGTCTCGGGCTTCCTCGTGTTCAGGCCGCGCCAGCTCACTGCCGGGCGCGTCGTCTTCAGCGACGGCGACGAGGAATCACGAGGGTCGTACGAGGACCGGGACGACGAGGAGTTCGGCTGCTTCGCCCGCTGAAGGCGGACCTGGCGGCCCACCGCACCCTTCGGGTCCTCGAACCGGCCGGGACCACCGCGCCGACCCGCACCACGATTTCGACAGGTGTCCCCGTCGAAATGTCACGAAGCTGTCCGAAGACTGCTCCCGCTCGGTGCGATCGGGGTGCGGTACCGCTCCCATGAGGCACGATCACCGGGACATTCCGAATCCCGGGGGACCTCTCATGGCTCGCACAGCTCGCTCACGCCGTACCACCGCCGCACTCGCCGCCCTGTCCATCGGCGTCCTGGCCCTGACCGCATGCAACGGCGACGCCGAGGGCGACGTGGCCGCCCCGGGCAAGCACGCGAGCCCTTCCGCCACGGACAAGGGCGCGGACAAGGGCGAAGCCACCGACGTGCCCTCGTCGGCCGCCCCGGGTGACGGCGGTGGCAGCGGGAAGTCCTCCGCCACCCCCGGCACCCCGTCGTCGGCACCGACGTCCGGCTCCGACGACGACCAGGACGGAGGCGTCGGCATGTGCGAGACGACCGACCTCACCTACAAGGTCACCGTCGCCTCCAGGCCGGTCAACCACGCCCTGCTGACCGCGAGCAACAAGGGCGGCGACGCCTGTCTGCTGCCGGCGAACGACCTGGTGATCACGATTCCGGGGCTCGACGGCGCCGCCGAGCACATGGGACCCGAGGGCAAGGACTGGATCCTGAAGCCCGGCGAGAGCGCGTACGCCGGGATCCTGTTCGCGCGCGCCGACACCGCGGGCGGCAAGAGCGCCGACAAGGTGGAGGTGGCGCTCACCGCTTCCGAGAGCCCGTCGACCGTTCCGGTCGCCGGTGGCCCCATCACGGTCAACGACAGCCAGGTCACCAGCTTCTTCGGCACCGCCGAGGACGCGCTGACCTACTGATTCCCCGCACGGCCGCGTCCGCCGCCTCCTCGCCGTACCCACCTTGCTTTCGGGTAGGGCGCCCGGTCCTTCAGGGCCGGGGTGAATGCCCGCTCCCGCGGAGCGGGCAGGTGAAGCCGAATCGCCGCCAGGGCGGTTCGGCGTCTTGGTAGAGACGGCGGCGAGGCCGGCCTCGAGCGGGTGCGGCAACTCGGAGTCGAGGTGGTCGCTTGACGGTGGCCAGCTGGCTGGTGGTCGGTTGGGTTGGTGGCCGGGGTGGTCACTCGCACGGGTGATGTCGGTCGATGGTGTGGGCGGCCGGGGAACGCGTTGGCTAGGTTCGCGGTCATGGCACGGTTTCGGATGTACCCGACGGGCGAGCAGGCGGGCGTCATGCTCGGCCACTGCGCGCACGCCCGGTACGTCTGGAACCTGGCCGTCGAGCAGCACGCGCACTGGTACCGGGGCCGCAGGGCGGCTCCCGGTTTTGCCGAGCAGTGCCGTCAGCTCACCGAGGCCCGGCGCGACAACGCATGGCTGGCCTCGGGCAACGCGGATGTGCAGCAGCAGGCCCTGAAGGACTTCGCCAAAGCCAAGAACGCCCGCTTCACCTCCGGGTTCGGTGAGCCGACCTGGCGCAGGAAGCACGTGCACGAGGGCTTCCGGGTGATCGGCACCGATCGCGTCGGGGAGTTCGAGGCGGACGGCTCACCGAAGCTGAACGCCAGGGGCAGGCAGGTGATGGGCCGGTCGGTCGTGGTGCAGAAACTCAACCGCAGGTGGGCGCGGGTGAAGGTGCCCGGCTGCGGCTGGGTCCGCTTCCGGCTCAGCCGCAACGGCAAAGGTTCCCGGCTGCCGCAGGCGAAGACGTTCCGTGTCACCTTCCGTAACGGACAGTGGCACATCGCCTTCGCCGTCGTTCCGGCCCCCGTCGAGGGGCCCGGTACGAGTGAGGTCATCGGCGTCGACCGGGGCGTGGCCGTCACCGCCGCCCTCTCCGACGGGCGGAAACTGAACTGCCCGCAGCTGACCGTCAGCGAACGGGCGCGGATCCGCAAGCACCAGCGCCGCGCTGCCCGCGCCCCGAAGGGCAGTGAGCGCAAGGCCGCCGAGTACGCGAAGGCCGCCCGCATCAAGGCCCGCGAGGCAAACCGGCGCAAAGACTGGTGCGAGAAGACCAGCACGATGCTCGCCCGCGGCTACGACCTGGTGCGGTTCGAGAAACTGAACATCACGAACATGACCGCCTCCGCGAAGGGGACGGCCGAACAGCCCGGCAGGAAGGTCGCCCAGAAGGCCGGGCTGAACCGGGCGATCCTCGCCCAGGGCTGGGGCCAGCTCCGGCAACGCACCGGACACAAGGCCCCCGGCCGGGTCGAGGACGTCCCCGCCCCCTACACCAGTCTGCGCTGCAGCCTCTGTGGCTGGATCGACAAGAACTCGCGCAAGAGCCAAGCCGAGTTCGTCTGTTCCTCCTGCGGCTTCACCTGCAACGCCGACACCAACGCAGCAGCCAACGTCGCGGCAGGACAGGGCGGGATCCCCCGCCCCCGGCGAACAGCCGGTGCCGGAGGGGTGACAACGGCCACCAGCCGCTCGAACACCCGTGAACCCCAACCCGTACGGGTTGAAATCCCCCTCTTTTGAGAGGGGGAGGATGTCAATGCCGCAACTCCCTGACGGCGCGTTCCTTGTATGTCCGCGTCGTCAGAGGTTCGCCGGTGCTCGTGACGAACACCGTCAACGGGGTCCAGCGCTCGCGTCCGTCGCGGGACGTCCACCTCAGGGCCGGGAAGTCCGTGACCTCCGTGATGCGCTCCCGGTCGACGACCCGGGTGCGCAGGTAGCCGCGAACCGTGATCCGCGCGTGGTCCCAGGCCGCGCCCAGCCGGTAGCCGCGGACCGCCAGTACGGCGAACCCGAGCACGGCCGGAACGGTGAGGAGCCGTGGCATCCCGTCGTCGGCCCGCACGGCGTACGCGACGCCGACGACCGCCGGAACGACTCCGAGGCCGCTGTTCGCCAGACGGTTCAGGGTGGACGGCGATCGCTTCATGACGTTCCTCGGGGCCCTGGGCTGCCGACGCAGCCTACAGGGGCCGTCCCGGCGTGCCTGCCGCGCAGGACCCGGGACGGCTTCACGCCCCGCGGCCGCCCGTCCGGGGCGGTCAGGGGGCAGGGTGGGGAGGGACGTCGCCCTGTTCGTGCCGGCCGTGCTGTTCGCGGGGTCCGTCCTCGCGGCCGTCCGGCGTGGGGTCCTCCCGGGGAGGGGGCGCCGTCATCGCGGAGTGGGCGTGGGGGAGGAACCGCGTGAGGCCGTACACGAGCAGGCTCAGCCAGCAGATCGCGAACAGCCAGCCGCCCACCACGTCGGAGAACCAGTGGACGCCCAGGTAGACGCGGGACAGACCGACGAGCACGGCCCAGCAGCCGATCAGCAGGGCCAGGGTTCTCCTGGACTGGGGCGCGCGGGCGAGGACCGCGAGGACGAGCAGCCCGCCGGCGACGGCGGAGGTGGTGGTGTGACCCGACGGGAACGACCAGCCCGAGGCGTGGGTGGCCCAGTCCGCCACGGGAGGCCGGGGACGGGCGACCAGCGACATCACCGCGAACCGCACGGTCTGCGCGGCGGCCAGGGCGCACACGCAGGCGGCGACCGTGCGGACCCGCTGCCCCGCCGGCCGCCCCAGGAGGAGACCGGCGATGACGGCCAGCGCGTACGGGACGACCCCGACACCGGTGTACGTCACGCCGCGGGCCAGGGCGAGCGCCATGTCCGGGCGGTGCGCCAGGCACCAGGAGGTGAGCCACGCGTCCCCGAACAGGGGAGCACCCTCGTGACCGGTCACCACCAACGTCAGCAGCACGAACGCGACCAGGCTCCCCACCGCGGCCGACGCGGCGACGATCCTGGTGTCCTCGCGCGTCACGGCCGGGCCGGGGCGGCGTCGGCCCCGCGCGCGGGTGCGGTGCCCGGGGCGGCGGACATGGCTGTGGCCCCTTTCCACGGCAGGCGCCCGCGCGGCGGAACGCCTCGCCCGCGCCTGCCTTCCTCACTGATTTCGTCTACATAACTGTAGACGAAAGGCGTCCGGGGCCGTTCCCGGGGTGCCGCACGGGGATCGGCCTCCCGTCCAGCGTGCAGTGCTTCGCCCCCTGCCGCTCGGCAGGGGGCGGTGCCGCGTCGTCCGGCTGCGGCCCGGTGGCCACCGGTCATCGGCCATCGGCCGCCGGTCTCCGGTTCCCGGCCCTCGATCTCCGGCCTCCGCCCCCTGGATCCTCGCCCCCGGCGAGAGCGGTCCTGGCGTCCGACAGGGAATGCCGTACCCTGCGTGTTACGTATAACCCTGGAGAGCCCCGATGAGACGCATCGCCCTGGTCACCCTCGTCGTCGACGACTACGACGAGGCGGTCCGCCACTACACCGAAGCCCTCGGGTTCCGCCTCGCAGAGGACACCCCGAGGCCCGACGGCTCCCGCTGGGTCGTCGTCGAGCCGGGCACGGAGGCCGGCGGAACCGGGCTGCTGCTCGCCCGGGCCAAGGACGAGGCGCAGCGCGGCCGGATCGGCGACCAGACCGGCGGACGGGTCGGCTTCTTCCTGTACACCGACGACTTCGCCCGTGACCACGCCCGGATGCGCGCCGCGGGCGTGACCTTCCTGGAGGAGCCGCGCCACGAGCCGTACGGCTCGGTCGCCGTCTTCCAGGACCTGTACGGCAACCGCTGGGACCTGCTCCAGCCCGCGGACTGACCGGGTCTCCCGCACCCCCGGCTCCCGTCCGCACCCCGCACCCTCCCGCTCCGAACGACCTCCCGAGGAACACCGCACATGACCGCTCCCCGCGTCGACACCGACACCATCCGCCGCCTGCCCAAGGCGGTCCTGCACGACCACCTCGACGGCGGCCTCCGCCCGGCCACCCTGGTCGAGCTCGCGGAGACCGTCGGCCACACCCTGCCCACCACGGACCCGCAGGAACTGGCCGCCTGGTACTACGAGGCCGCCAACTCCGGCGACCTGGTCCGCTACATAGCCACCTTCGAGCACACCCTCGCCGTGATGCAGTCCCGTGAGGGCCTGCTGCGCACGGCCGAGGAGTACGTCCTCGACCTCGCCGAGGACGGCGTCGTCTACGGCGAGGTGCGGTACGCGCCCGAGCTCATGGTCAACGGCGGGCTGACCCTGCCCGAGGTCGTCGAGGCCGTGCAGGAGGGCCTCGCCGCCGGCATGGCCAAGGCGGCCGCCGCGGGCACCCCGGTGCGCGTCGGCACCCTGCTGTGCGGCATGCGGATGTTCGACCGCACCCGCGAGACCGCCGACCTCGCGGTGGCGTTCCGGGACGCCGGAGTCGTCGGCTTCGACATCGCGGGCGCCGAGGACGGCTTCCCGCCGGCCGACCACCTGGACGCCTTCGAGCACCTGCGCCGCGAGAGCGTCCCGTTCACCATCCACGCCGGCGAGGCCCACGGCCTGCCCAGCATCCACCAGGCGCTCCAGGTCTGCGGCGCCCAGCGCATCGGCCACGGCGTCCGCATCACCGAGGACATCGTGGACGGCAAGCTCGGACGCCTCGCCGGCTGGGTGCGCGACCGCCGCATCGCCCTGGAGATGTGCCCGACCTCCAACCTCCAGACCGGCGCGGCGACGTCCATCGCCGAGCACCCCATCACCGCCCTGCGTGACCTGGGCTTCCGCGTCACCCTCAACACCGACAACCGGCTGGTGTCGGGGACGACGATGACCCGGGAGATGTCGCTGCTCGTCGAGGAGGCGGGCTGGGGCCTGGAGGATCTGCGCACCGTGACGGTGAACGCGCTCAAGAGCGCGTTCATCCCCTTCGACGAGCGCGAGGCCCTCATCGAGGACGTCGTCCTTCCCGGTTACGACGTCTGAACCAGCCCGCGTACGTAGGCGGCCTGTCCGACGTGCTGGAGATCGTCGGACAGGACGCTGACCAGGCGTACGCCCAGGGTGACCGGCGGGTCCCAGCGTTCGTCCACGACGCGCTCGAAGTCACGGGCGGCCAGACCGCCGACGTAGCCGAGGGTCCGTTCGTGGACGGCGTCGTGGTAGCCGAGCAGCAGGTCGCCCGACTCCACCCGGACCCGGGCGACCTTCGCGGACGTGTGTCCGTACCCGGTGTCGCCCCGCGGCAGGTCGAGCCCGAAGCGCTTCGCCCAGCCTCCGGTGAGCCACACCTGCTCCGTCCCGGCCACGTCGGCGATGTGGTCGTCCTGGACCCGGGTGAGGTGCCAGACCAGCCAGGTGAGCGAGTTCGCCGTCTCCGTGGGGCGGGCGTTGAGGACGTCCGGCGCGAGGCCGCCGACGGCGGCGTGGACTTCTTCCCGGACGCGGCCGAAGCCGTCGATGAGGATGTCCTTCGCAAGCATGGGACCACCATCGCGCATCGCGCCCGTACCTGCGTCCGGAACCACGGGTCCGCCGACGGGCCGCCGACGGCTCAGGCGTTCTCCTGGGCGGCGTCGAGCAGCGCCATCAGAGCCCGCGCGGCCGGGCTCGTGGCCTCCGGCGGCGGCAGCATCGCGACCGTCTCGTACGACCCCTCGAAGGCCCCCTTGAAGGGCAGCGCGGTGAGGTCGCGGGCCTCCGGCTTGTGACCGAAGTGGCGCGGTACGACGGCGATCCCGAGGCCCTCGTGGACGAGCTCCAGAAGGCTGTGGACGTCGTTGACCTCCAGGGCGACCGTCCGCTGGACGCCCGCCGCCGCGAACGCCGCGTCGGTGGTGCGCCGCGGGCCCCAGTCGGGGTGGAAGTCGACGAAGGCCTCCGCGCCCAGTTCCCCGGGCGTGACCACGGCGGCGGTCGCGAGCGGGTGCCCGGGGTGGCAGAGCACGGTCATCGGCTCACTGGTCAGCGGCACCGACCGCAGCTGCTCGGAGTCGGCGCGCGTCCGCACGGCGAAGGCCAGGTCGAGACGGCCCGCCGCGACCTCCTCCGCCAGCGCCTCGGAACCCGCCTGGCGCAACCGGATCTCCACGTCCGGATGCCGCCGCCGGAACGCGGCGAGCAGCCGGGCGCAGTGCACACCGGCGATGCACTGTTCGGTGCCGAGGGAGAGGGTGCCGCGCAGCACCCCCTGGACGGCGGCCACGGCGTCGTGCGCCGAACGCACCTGGGCGAGGATCCGCTCCGCCTCGACGAGCAGGGCGCGACCCGCCTCCGTGAGGGTCACCCGGCGGGTGGTACGGACGAACAGCGGTGCCCGCAGCTCCCGCTCCAGCGCTCTGATCGACGACGAGAGGCCCGACTGCGACACCATCAGCCGTTCCGCCGCCCGGGTGAAGTGCCGGTCCTCGGCGACGGCGACGAAGTGCTGAAGATGACGCAGTTCCATGACAGGCAAGGGTAGGCGCCGACCGGCGGAACCCCGGCCGATTGAGAAGCGGGATCGCTCAATGCCATCCGATCCCACCGTTGGACCGCCGCCCACGGAGCGCGCGAGAGTGGAGACCTGTTTCCCCCGCCTCCCAGGAGTACGCGTTGTACACCCCACACCCCGGCCGTTACGCGGACATGCCCTACCGGCGTACCGGACGCAGCGGTCTGAAACTCCCCGCGCTGTCGCTCGGCCTGTGGCACAACTTCGGCCCCGACCGGCCGGTGGACGTCCAGCGCGCGATCCTGCGCCGTGCCTTCGACCTCGGCGTCACCCACTTCGACCTGGCGAACAACTACGGCCCGCCGCCCGGCGCCGCCGAGTCCGCCCTCGGCGACGCCCTGAGGGCCGACTTCGCGCACCACCGCGACGAGCTGGTCGTCTCGACCAAGGCCGGCTATCTGATGTGGCCGGGCCCGTACGGCGAATGGGGCTCGCGCAAGTACCTGCTGTCCTCGCTCGACCAGAGCCTCGGCCGGATGGGCCTCGACCACGTCGACATCTTCTACTCGCACCGCCCCGACCCGGAGACTCCCCTGGAGGAGACGATGGGCGCGCTGCACTCGGCGGTCCAGCAGGGCAAGGCGCTGTACGTCGGCGTCTCGAACTACTCGGCGGAGCAGACCCGTGACGCGGCCCGGATCCTGGCCGATCTCGGCACCCCGCTGCTCATCCACCAGCCGCGCTACTCGATGCTCGACCGCCGCCCCGAGGACGAGGGACTGCTGGACGCGCTCGACGAGCTCCAGGTGGGTTCCATCGCGTACTCGCCGCTGGAGCAGGGCCTGCTCACCGGCCGGTACCTGAACGGCGTCCCGGAGGACTCGCGGGCCGCGAGCGACAGCCCGTTCCTGAGCGCGGACACGGTCACCGAGGACCTCGTGGGCCGGCTGCGGACGCTCGACGACATCGCCAAGTCCCGCGGTCAGTCACTGGCCCAGATGGCGCTGGCCTGGGTGCTGCGCGGCGGCCGGGTCACCTCGGCCCTGGTCGGGGCCAGCAGCCCGCGCCAGCTGGAGGACAGCGTCGAGGCCGTCGGCAACCTGGACTTCACCGAGGACGAACTCGCCCGGATCGACGCGGTGGCCAAGGCCTAGGGCCTGTGCTCCCGGGCGGGTCCGGGAGCGTACGCCGGGGTCCCCGGCGCGGTGCCCCGCGCCGGGGC
>NZ_JBHYPZ010000017.1:0-41712 GCF_042746485.1 Streptomyces sp. NPDC058751
GGGGCCGTGCCGGTACATCACATGCCCGTCGCCACCGACGGTCACCTCTCCGTCCGACGGCGACGGGCGGATGTACCGGCACGGCCCCGCCCCACCCACCGAACAGATGCCGCACCCGGCACCCCCGCCCGGAGGGCTACGCGGGGATGACAGCCGACACCCGGAACCCACCCGCATCGGTCGGCCCCGACACGAACACACCCCCCAGAGCGGCCACCCGCTCCTTCATCCCCAGCAGCCCGTTCCCCCCACTGGGCAACCCGACGGACGACCCCACCCCCACCTCGGGCGGACACTCGTTCTCCACCTGCATCGCGATCTCGGACACCCGATGCGCCAGCCGCACGTAGGTCTTGGCCCCCGCCGCGTGCTTGTGGACGTTCGTCAACGCCTCCTGCACCACCCGGTACGCCGTCTGCTCGATCTCACGGGCGTACGCCCGCATGTCCCCCTCGACCGACAGCGCCACGACCATCCCCGCCGCCGCCGACTGCCCGATCAGCTCGTCCAGCTCGGCCAGCCTCGGCCCCTCACCGGCACCGGAGGAGTCACCCGCCGCCCGCGAAGCCGCCGCGGCCGCGGCGGCCCCCACCGCCGCCAGCGGCACCGAAGGCACCCGCGCCCGCCCCCCGTCCCCCGTGCGCAGCACCCCCAGCATCTCCCTCAGCTCCGTGAGCGCCTGCCGCCCCATGTCCCCCACCAGGGCGGCGTTCTTCACTGCCTTCTCGGGATCCTTCCGGGCCACGGCCTGGAGCGCCGCCGCGTGCACCACCATCAGGGAGACCCGGTGCGCGACCACGTCGTGCATCTCCCGCGCGATCCGGGTGCGCTCCTCGTTGCGCGCCCACTCCGCCCGCTCCTCCGCCCGCTCCGCGAGGAGCTGCAGCTCCCGCTCCAGCGAGTCCGCCCGCTCCCGCAGGCTCTCCATCAGCCGCCGCCTGGCCCCCATGTACAGCCCCAGCAGCACCGGCGGCGCGGTCATCCCGATCGCCGTCGTGATCGAGGCGAAGGGGACCAGCCAGTTCCCCATCGGCACGTCCCCGTCCACCACGCTCTGGTGCGCCCGGACGAACGTGACGATCAGCATGCCGGCGAAGGACATCCCGGCCAGCGCGGCGGTGATGCGGCGCGGCAGCTCGGACGCGGCGAGCGTGTAGAGCCCGACGAGTCCCATCAGGAAGCCCATCTGGGCGGGCGCGATCGCGATGGACACCAGGACGACCGCGATCGGCCACCTGCGCCGCACCAGCAGCACGGACCCGGCCACCGCCCCGAACACGACGCCCACCGGAGCGGGCAGTCCCGCGTCGTGCGCGAAGCGGACCCCCTCGGTGCCGCACTCGAACGCGGACGCCAGGGCGAGCCCCGCGTCCAGTGCCGCACCGCGCCATCCGACCCACCACCACGGCCCGGTCCCGGCCGCGGTGTGCTCTTCCCCCGTCGTGGTCATGACTCCAGCCTACGGTCGCCCCCCGGACCTTTTCCGGTGAGTTTTACCCACTGGCCCACACCACGCCCCGCCTTCGAACAGAAGCGAAACCTTCCGATATCCCTCGAACTGCTGAATCGATCACCGTTCGACCCCGGAAGCCCGCATTCCGGCCCGACGGTATGCCCATGGCACATCCATCGAGCAAGTACGCGGATTTCGAAGCCCTGCGGGAACAAGCGGTCGCGCTGCGCCGGACGGGACTCAGCCGCCGCCAGATCCGCGACCGCCTGCACATCTACAACAACGACATCCTCAACCGCCTCCTCCAGGGCGAGCCGCCCCCCGACTGGACCAGGCGCCCCCGCGCGAAGGACGACCTCCGCGCCAGGGCCCGCGAGCTGCGCCTCCAGGGCTGGACCTACGACCGGATCCAGGTCGAACTGGGCTGCTCGAAGAGCTCGATCTCCCTGTGGGTACGAGACCTGCCGAAGCCCGAGAGGAAGAAGCGAACCCGGGAGGAGGCTTCAGCCATCGCCAAGCGCGGCTGGGCGGTCACGATGCAGCTGCGCGAGGAGGAGCGTCAACGGACGAAGCAAGCAGCCACGGACAGCATCGGCGAGATGTCCGACCGCGAGCTCTTCCTGCTCGGCGTCGGCCTCTACTGGGCAGAGGGCGCCAAAAGCAAGCCTCACCTCCCCCAGGAGCGAGCCACCTTCATCAACAGCGATCCCGGCATGATCATGGTCTACCTGGCCTGGTTGCGCCTGCTGGGCGTGAGCCCCGATCGCCTGCGGTTCCACGTCCACATCCACGAGTCAGGTGATGTGGAAGGCGCCGAACGCTTCTGGATGGAACTCGTCGGCGGCGATGCTGCAGCGTTCGGCAAGACCAGCCTCAAGCAGCACAACCTGAAGACCAACCGCAAGAACGTCGGCCAGGACTACCGGGGTTGCCTCGTGGTCCGAGTCCTCCAAAGCGCCGACTTGTACCGTCGCATCGAAGGCTGGTGGTCTGGCATGGTGGTAGAAGCCAGGCGGCGAACCGCGTAGGCTTCACCCGGTAATCCCCCGTGGTGTAATAGGTAACACACGTCACTTTGGATGATGTATTTCAGGTTCGAGTCCTGGCGGGGGAGCAATGCTCGGTTCGAACCTTGACTGCGCCACCTTTGGGCTCTGACACCACTGTCAGGGCCCTTCCTCATATCCCTCCCGATACGCCCCGGTATCCTGCGGATGTCCCACCCCCCGTCATCCGAAGCCGAAGGGCAGTCCCGTGAGCACCAATCGCCCGGCAGCCGTCGTCGTACTCGCAGCGGGTGAGGGCACCCGTATGAAATCGGCCACTCCCAAGGTCCTGCACGACATCTGCGGACGCTCCCTCGTCGGTCATGTGCTCGCCGCCGCGCGCGAGTTGGACCCCGAGAACCTGGTCGTCGTCGTGGGTCACGCCCGCGAGAAGGTCGTCGGCCACCTCACGGAGATCGACCCGGGCGTCCGGACGGCGGTGCAGGCCGAGCAGAACGGCACCGGGCATGCGGTGCGGATGGCCCTCGAAGAGCTCGGCGGCGGCGTGGACGGGACCGTCGTCGTGGTCTGCGGCGACACCCCCCTGCTCAGCGGCGAGACCCTGCTCGCGCTGACCTCGACCCACGGCACCGACGGCAACGCCGTCACCGTGCTGACCGCCGAGGTCCCCGACGCCACCGGCTACGGCCGCATCGTCCGCGACGGCGCCAGCGGCGCGGTCACCGCGATCGTCGAGCACAAGGACGCGAGCGACTCGCAGCGCGCGATCCGCGAGATCAACTCGGGCGTCTTCGCCTTCGACGGCCGGCTCCTCGCCGACGCGCTCGGCAAGGTGCGCACGGACAACAGCCAGGGCGAGGAGTACCTGACGGACGTCCTCGGGATCCTGCGCGAGGCCGGGCACCGGGTGGGCGCGTCCGTCGCCGCCGACCACCGCGAGATCGCCGGCATCAACAACCGCGTCCAGCTCGCCGAGGCCCGCCGCATCCTGAACGACCGGCTGCTCACGCGGGCCATGCTGGCCGGCGTCAGCGTCGTCGACCCCGCGACGACCTGGGTCGACGTGACGGTCACCTTCGAGCAGGACGCGATCGTGCACCCCGGGACGCAGCTCCAGGGCGCCACCCACGTGGCCGAGGGCGCCGAGGTCGGCCCCAACTGCCGTCTGAAGGACACCCGGGTGGGCGCCGGCGCCCGTGTCGACAACACCGTGGCCGACACCGCCGAGGTGGGTCCCGAGGCGAAGGTGGGCCCGTTCGCGTACCTGCGCCCGGGCACGCGGATCGGCCTGAAGGCCAAGGTCGGCACGTACGTCGAGACGAAGAACGCGACGATCGGCGAGGGGACGAAGATCCCGCACCTGTCGTACGTGGGGGACGCGACGATCGGCGAGTACTCGAACATCGGTGCCGCCAGCGTGTTCGTGAACTACGACGGGCAGGACAAGCACCACACCACGATCGGGTCGCACTGCCGTACGGGTTCGGACAACATGTTTGTGGCGCCTGTCACGGTCGGGGACGGCGCGTACACCGCGGCGGGCTCCGTCATCACCAAGGACGTGCCGCCCGGCTCGCTGGCCGTGGCCCGTGGCCAGCAGCGCAATATCGAGGGCTGGGTGGCCCGCAAGCGTCCCGGGAGCGCCGCCGCGAAGGCCGCGGAGACCGCCTCCCGGGAACCGCAAGGCGAAAGCTGACCGGAAAACGGCACGTCGCAAACGGCGTACCGTGATAAGTGCACACCCGCACCCCAGCTGAGAAGCCCTCTCGCAACCCAGCTGAGAAGACCTCTCACGCCCACTGAGATGACCTCTGAGGAGACAGTGCTGTGACCGGGATCAAGACGACGACCGGCGAGAAGAAGATGATGTTCTTCTCCGGCCGCGCCCACCCCGAGCTTGCCGAGGAGGTCGCCCACAAGCTGGGTGTCGGGGTCGTCCCGACGAAGGCCTTCGACTTCGCGAACGGTGAGATCTACGTCCGCTACCAGGAGTCCGCGCGCGGCGCCGACTGCTTCCTGATGCAGAGCCACACGGCTCCCATCAACAAGTGGATCATGGAACAGCTGATCATGATCGACGCTCTGAAGCGGGCCTCCGCCCGGAGCATCACCGTGATCGTGCCCTTCTACGGTTACGCCCGTCAGGACAAGAAGCACCGTGGACGTGAACCGATCTCGGCGCGTCTGGTCGCGGACCTGATGAAGACGGCCGGCGCGGACCGCATCCTCACGGTCGACCTGCACACGGACCAGATCCAGGGCTTCTTCGACGGCCCGGTGGACCACCTGTTCGCGCTGCCGATCCTCGCCGACTACGTGGGTGCCAAGGTCGACAAGTCCAAGCTCACGGTCGTGTCCCCGGACGCCGGCCGGGTGCGGGTCGCCGACCGCTGGTGCGACCGTCTGGACGCTCCGCTGGCCATCGTGCACAAGCGGCGTGACAAGGACGTCGCCAACCAGGTCACCGTGCACGAGGTGGTCGGTGACGTGAAGGGCCGCGTCTGCGTCCTCGTCGACGACATGATCGACACCGGTGGCACCATCTGCGCCGCCGCGGACGCGCTGTTCGCGCACGGCGCGGAGGACGTCATCGTGACGGCCACGCACGGTGTGCTCTCCGGCCCGGCGGCCGACCGTCTGAAGAACTCCAAGGTCAGCGAGTTCATCTTCACGGACACCCTGCCGACCCCGGGCGAACTGGAGCTCGACAAGATCACGGTGCTGTCGATCGCCCCGACGATCGCGGACGCGGTGCGTGAGGTCTTCGAGGACGGCTCGGTGACGAGCCTGTTCGAGGAGCAGTAGGCCTCGCTCCCGCCGGTCGCCTAGATCGATTTCTTGTACGGCCTCCCCGCCCCGTAAGCTGTCACAGTTGCTCGGCGAGGGAGGCCGCACTTGTGTGCGGCGGTCCGTTATCGACGCGCTCTTCGTAGCAGGCCGATGGTTTGGCCGGGTGACCTTCTTCCCCAGGATCTACGAGGAGTGAAAATGTCCGAGGTGAAGCTCGCCGCCGAGTCCCGTACCGAGTTCGGCAAGGGTGCCGCCCGCCGCGTCCGCCGCGAGGGCAAGGTTCCCGGTGTCGTCTACGGTCACGGCACGGACCCGGTCCACGTGACGCTTCCGGGCCACGAGCTGCTGCTCGCGCTGCGCACGCCGAACGTCCTGATCTCCCTGGACCTCGACGGCAAGTCCGAGCTGGCGATCCCGAAGGCCGTCCAGCGCGACCCCCTGAAGGGCTTCCTCGAGCACGTCGACCTGCTCCTCGTGAAGCGTGGCGAGAAGGTCGCCGTCGAGGTTCCCGTGCAGACCGAGGGTGAGCTGGCCCCGGGCAGCTTCATCCTGGAGCACGTCCTGAACACCCTGACGGTCGAGGCCGAGGCCACCCACATCCCGGAGTCGGTCACCGTCTCCGTCGAGGGCCTGGAGGCCGGTGCCTCCATCCACGCCAAGGACATCACGCTCCCCAAGGGCACCACGCTGGCGGTCGACGAGGACGCTGTCGTCATCCAGGTCCTGGCCGCGCAGGCCGAGGAGCCCGCCGCCGAGGGCGAGACCGAGGCTGCCGCCGAGGCCTGATTCCCCCCGGAATCTTCATCTGTGTCAGCCGCCGCTCCTGCCGGGAGCGGCGGCTGCCGCGTATCAAGGACACATGGGAGACACGGACGTGACGACCGACGCCAATGCGCCCTGGCTGATCGTGGGCCTCGGCAATCCGGGCCCGGAGTACGCCATGAACCGGCACAACGTGGGTTTCATGGTGGCGGATCTGCTGGCGGAGCGGGTCGGCGGGAAGTTCAAGCGGGCGGGCAAGGCGCAGGCCCAGGTGATCGAGGGGCGGATCGGGCCGCCGGGTCCGGCGAACCGCCGGGTGATCCTGGCCAAGCCGATGTCGTACATGAACCTGTCGGGTGGCCCGGTGACCGCGCTGCGGGACTTCTACAAGGTGCCGACGGCGAACGTCGTGACGGTGCACGACGAGCTCGACATCGACTACGGCGTGCTGCGGCTGAAGCTGGGCGGCGGTGACAACGGCCACAACGGGCTGAAGTCGATGACGAAGGCGATGGGCCCGGACTATCACCGGGTGCGGTTCGGCATCGGGCGTCCTCCGGGCCGTATGCAGGTCGCGGACTTCGTGCTGAAGGACTTCGGGTCGGCGGAGCGCAAGGAGCTGGACTACTTCGTGGACCGGGCGGCGGACGCGGTGGAGTGTCTGGTGATCGAGGGGCTCGAGCGGGCCCAGGGCACCTACAACTCCTGAGGGCGGGTCCGGGGTCGCGGGGGTGCGGGGCGGGTGGCCGACGTACTCGTACAACTGCCGACTTGTCCCCTGCCGGGGTTGACCGGGCGCGCGGCCATGGCCAATGATCCCCGCCATGCGTGCCGTCACCTCACGTCAGAGCGCGTACGCGGTGCTGCGTTTCGGGCAGCTCGCGGCGATGGGCGTGGTCACCGGGCTCATTCTGATCGCGGGCGTCTGGGCCTCCTGGGGCACCGCGCAGCACGTGATGCTGGGCAAGGGCCGGGAGCAGGGCACGATCGCCGTGCGGTCGTGCTCGGGAGACGTCTGCGCGGGGCCGTACACGCCGGTGTCGGCGGGTTCGCGGGCGCGGGCCCGTGTCGTCATCGACCGGTCGGTGGCGGTGGAGAAGGACCGGACGTACACGGTCACGGTGAAGCCCGGCAGTGACGAGGTCGTCCGCAGCGGTCCGGCGGGGCTGCTCTACGCCTGGGTCCCGTTCGGGGGTGCGCTGCTGCTCGCCTCGGTGGTGGTGGCGGGTGGTCTGCGGCTGACCCGCGTGGCCTGGCTGATGGCGGGTACGGGGGTCGCCCTGCTGACGGCGACGTTCCTGGCCCTCTAGTGCCGTGACCGGAAAGGTTTGCCGGGAAGCTCGCGGCGTCCGGTGCGGTGCATCGCAAGGCGGAGCATCGCCCGCGTACTGGACGTACTCGGGTGATGCGACAACGCGGCGAGGTGCCGTGCCGGGCGTCGCGAGCCGGTGAACCTTTCCGGTCACGGCACTAGGCCCTGTCCGGTCGGTCACGGGCGGACGGGAATCGTGCCGGCCCTGGGACCTCACGGACGCACGAAGGCGCCCTCCGCGCTCGTACGGGTACGAGCGCGGAGGGCGCCTTCTCGTGTGTCGGCGGTGCGTCAGCCGGTGTTGCGCAGGCCCGCCGCCACACCGTTGACCGTCAGGAGCAGGGCCCGCGAGAGCAGCGGGTCCGCGGCCTGGCCGGCCGCGGCCTCGTCGCGCTGGCGCTTGAGGAGGGCGACCTGGAGGTAGGAGATCGGGTCCAGGTAGGCGTCGCGGATGGCGAAGGTCTGCTGGAGCACCGGGTTGGTGTCGAGCAGCTTCTCGCCGCCGGTGACCCGCAGGACCTCGCGCACGGTCAGCTCGTGTTCGGCCTCGATGGCGTCGAAGACGTGCTTGAGCTCGTCCGGGACGAGGGTGTCGACGTAGTGGCGGGCGATCCGCAGGTCGGTCTTCGCGAGGGTCATCTCGACGTTGGAGATGAAGTTCCGGAAGAAGTGCCAGTGCTCGTGCATCTCGTCGAGCACGGTGTCCAGGCCCGCTTCGCGCAGTGCCTTGAGGCCGGAGCCCACGCCGAACCAGCCGGGCACGATCTGCCGGGACTGGGTCCAGCCGAAGACCCACGGGATGGCGCGCAGTCCGTCGAGCGAGACGCCCGAGCCGGGGCGGCGGGAGGGCCGCGAGCCCAGGTGCAGGTCGGCGAGCTGGTCGACCGGCGTGGAGGCGAGGAAGTACGTCGGCAGGTCGGGGTCCTGGACGAGTTCGCGGTAGGCGGCGTGGGCGGCGTCGGAGACGACGTCCATGGCGGCGTCCCAGCGGGCGAGGGCCTCGTCGGACTGGCGGGGTGCGGTGTGCAGGGCGGACGCCTGGAGCGTGGCGGCGACCGTCAGTTCCAGGTTCTCCCTGGCCAGGGAGGGGATGAGGTACTTGTCGGAGATGACCTCGCCCTGCTCGGTCACCTTGATCTCGCCCTCCAGGGTGCCCCAGGGCTGCGCGAGGATCGCGTCGTGCGAGGGGCCGCCGCCGCGGCCGACGGTGCCGCCGCGGCCGTGGAAGAGGCGCAGGCGTACGCCGTAGCGGTGGGCGACGTCGCGCAGTCGGCGCTGGGCGCGGTGGATCTCCCACTGGGAGGTGGTGATGCCGCCGAACTTGGAGGAGTCGGAGTAGCCGAGCATGACCTCCTGGACGTCCCCGCGCAGCGCCACGAGGCGGCGGTACGAGGGGTCGGAGAGCATGTCCTCCAGGATGGTGTCGGCGGCCTTGAGCTCGTCGGTGGTCTCCAGGAGGGGCACGATGCCGATCTTGGCCCAGCCGGCGTGCAGGTCGATGAGTCCGGCCTCGCGGGCGAGGACGGCGGCGGCGAAGACGTCGTCGGCACCCTGGCACATGGAGATGATGTACGACTCGATGACCTCGGGCCCGAAGACCTTCAGGGCCTTCTTGACGGTCTCGAAGACGCCGAGGGTCTTCTGTCCGGCGGCGTCGAGGGGCGCGGGGGTGGGGGCGAGGGGGCGGCGGGAGCGCAGTTCCTTGGCGAGGAGCTTGGCGCGGTAGTCGCGCGGCATGTCCGCGTAGCGCCAGGACTCCTCGCCGAGGCGGTCGAAGAGCTGGCCGAGGGCGTGGTGGTGGGCGTCCGCGTGCTCGCGTACGTCCATGGTGGCGAGCTGGAGGCCGAACGCGGCGAGCGTGCGGATGGTGCGGTTCATGCGGCCGTCGGCGAAGAGGCCGCCGCGGTGCTCGCGCAGGGAGGTCTGGATGAGGGTGAGGTCGCACAGCAGTTCGGCGGTGCCGAGGTAGTCGCGGCCGTCCTCGTGGGGCGTGCCCTTGGCCAGGCGGAGCTTGGTGTTCTCCAGCTTCTGCCGGATGCAGGTGGCCTTGAGGCGGTAGGGCTCCTCGGCGTTGAGGCGCTTGTAGCGGGGGCTGATCTCCGGCAGGAGTTCGAGGTCGCTCTGGAGGGACTCCAGGAGTTCCTCGGTCGCGCCGGTGTAGCGGATGGAGTTTGACAGGAAGCCGCGGAGCTCGTCGATGAGTTCCAGGGCGTCGTTGATGCCGTGCTCGTGCTGGAGGATCAGGACGTCCCAGGTGACGGCGGGGGTGACGTTCGGGTTGCCGTCGCGGTCGCCGCCGATCCAGGTGCCGAAGGTGAGGGGGCGGGTGTCGTCCGGGAGGGCGACTCCGACGCGTTCGAGTTCGGCGGTGAGGTCTTCCAGGACGTCGCCGACGGCGCTCGCGTGGAGCTCGTCGAGGTAGTAGATGGCGTTGCGGGCCTCGTCGGCGGGCTCGGGGCGTACGACGCGGAGCTCGTCGGTCTGCCACACCAGGTCGATGTTCTCGGCGAGGCGGGTGTCGTAGCGGCGGCGGTCGGCCTCGATGACCGGGGTCTCCAGGAGTGCGGCGATGCGCCGCAGCTTGTTGAGGACCGAGCGCCGGGCCGCCTCCGTGGGGTGGGCGGTGAAGACGGGTCGGACGTTGAGGTTCTTGACCGTCTGGCGCAGGTGTTCGGGGTCGGCGTCCTTGAGCCGGTCGGCCGTACGGGCGAGGAGGCCGCCCTCGGCGGCGCGCTTGGCGCGCAGCTCGCGGCCGCGGTGCACCTGTTCGGTGACGTTGGCGAGGTGGAAGTAGGTCGAGAACGCTCGGACCAGCTTGGCGGCGGTCTCCAGTTCGGTGCCGCGCAGCAGCTCGGCGGCGGCCTCGCCGTCCTCACGGGTCAGGCGGCGGACCTTTTCGACCAGTTCCAGGAGCTCGGGGCCCTCCTGCCGGACGAGGGTCTCGCCGAGCAGGTCGCCCAGGCGGCGGATGTCGGCGCGCAGTTCGCTGCTGGTGGTCGTGGTCTGGTCGTCGGCACTGCTCACAGGTGCGGCTCCTTGCAGTGGTGAAGCTCGTCTGAAGAGTGGGGAATCTCGTTCGAAGCTCGTCTGGGAGGGAACCCGGGTGACGACCGCGCGCGGCGGGTGCCGCTTGGGGAGGTGGCATCCGGGAAGAAATCAGAACGGACCGCGCTGTCCGACCGATACCAAGGATAGGTGTCCCCTGAGACGCGCAGGCTCACGGGCTCTTGCCGCCGGGCTACGCGCTGACATACTTACGACGCCGTAGGTTACGGACCCGTAGGTATTCCCGTCGGACGGCGGGAGGATCCTGGGTCCGCGCCCGGACACTCCTCCCCGCCGTTCCTCACCCTCGAACCCCACAGGGGACGCCCATGACCACGAGTTCCGATGTGATCGACGACGCCCCGCGGGCGGGCGACGACGTCTCGTCGCCCGCCGCGACGCTCGGCGGCGAGAGAAAGGGGTCGCTCGAACAGATCACGCTCCTCCTCTTCATCGCCGTTCCGTTCCTGGCACTGCTGGCGGCGGTGCCGCTGGCCTGGGGACGGGGGCTGAGCTGGCTGGACGTCGGCCTGCTGGTCTTCTTCTACTACCTGGGCTGCCACGGTGTGACGATCGGTTACCACCGCTATTTCACCCATGGCTCCTTCAAGGCGAGGCGTCCCCTGCGGATCGCGATCGCGATCGCGGGGTCGATGGCGGTCGAGGGTCCTCTGGTGCGCTGGGTGGCCGACCACCGCAAGCACCACAGGTTCTCCGACGCGGAGGGTGACCCGCATTCGCCGTGGCGGTACGGGGAGACGGTTCCGGCGCTGATGAAGGGCCTGTGGTGGGCGCACATCGGCTGGATGTTCGACGAGGAGCGGACCTCGCAGGAGAAGTACGCGCCGGATCTGGTGAAGGATCCGGTGATCCGGGCGATCTCGCGTCAGTTCATCTTCTGGACGATGCTCTCGCTGGCGCTGCCGGCGCTGATCGGCGGTCTGGTGACGATGTCGTGGTGGGGCGCGTTCACCGGGTTCTTCTGGGGGTCACTCGTCCGGGTGGCTCTGCTGCACCATGTGACGTGGTCGATCAACTCGATCTGTCACGCGGTGGGCAAGCGTCCGTTCAGGTCGCGTGACCGTTCGGGCAACGTGTGGTGGCTGGCGGTGCTCTCGTGCGGCGAGTCCTGGCACAACCTCCACCACTCCGACCCCACGTCCGCCCGGCACGGCGTGGACCGCGGCCAGCTCGACTCCTCGGCGCGGATCATCCGCTGGTTCGAACAGCTCGGATGGGCCTACGACGTGCGCTGGCCGTCACGCTCGCGTATCGATTCGCGCCGCAGCGACGACGGGAACGGCTCCCGACGCAAGACGGAAACCGCTGAAGCGGCATGATTGACGGCGTGGCGACCGACTCCAGCAGCACCCCGAGCAGCACCGAAAAGCCGCGGCGCGCGCGTCGCACCCGCATGACCGGCGCCGAGCGCCGTCAGCAGCTGCTGGAGATCGGCCGCACCCTGTTCGCGGCCAAGGGCTTCGAGGGCACGTCGGTGGAGGAGATCGCGGCCAGGGCCGGTGTCTCCAAGCCGGTGGTCTACGAGCACTTCGGCGGCAAGGAGGGCCTGTACGCGGTGGTGGTGGACCGTGAGATGCGGCGGCTGCTGGACATGGTGACCAGTTCGCTGACGGCGGGCCATCCGCGTGAGCTGTGCGAGCAGGCGGCGTTCGCCCTTCTGGACTACATCGAGGAGTACACGGACGGTTTCCGCATCCTGGTCCGTGATTCCCCCATCCCGCAGTCGACGGGTTCGTTCGCGTCGTTGATCTCGGACATCGCCACCCAGGTGGAGGACATCCTGGGCCGTGAGTTCAAGAGCCGCGGCTTCGACCCGAAGCTGGCGCCGCTGTACGCGCAGGCCCTGGTCGGCATGGTCGCGCTGACGGGCCAGTGGTGGCTGGACGTCCGCAAGCCGCGCAAGGCGGAGGTGGCCGCGCACCTGGTGAACCTGGCGTGGCACGGTCTGGACGGTCTTGAGCCGAAGCCGCGGTTGATAGGGCACCGCAAGGCTTAGGAGGGTGGCCGGGAGCCGTGCTCCCGGCCGTCCCGGTTCCCCGCCCCGCTCGGCGGGGCGGCTCCCGGCCCGAGGTGGTCGGGCGCGGTGGGGTCAGGCTTCCTTCCGGGCGACGGCGAACAGCCGGCGGAACGGCAGGACCGTGCCGTGGGGGCGGGCGGGGTAGGCCTCGCGCAGCAGGTCCCGGTAGGCGGTGAGGAAGGCGTCCGTGGCCTCGGGGTCGTCGGCGAGGGCGGTCAGCACGGGCCGCAGGGCGGTCCCCTTCGTCCAGTCGAGCACGGGGTCGGGGCCGGTCAGCAGTTGCATGTACGTGGTCTCCCAGACGTCGGTGCGGCAGCCGGCGGCCTCCAGGCGGTCCAGGTAGACGAGCGGGTCGTGGACCGAGTCGGCGGCGCGGAGGGTGTCGCCGACCAGGCCCTTCCAGCGCGGGGAGGCGGCGAGTTCGCGCAGCAGGGCGTGCAGCGGGGCGTCGGTGTTGTTGGGCACCTGGAAGGCGAGGGTGCCGCCGGGCGCGAGGGCGTCGAGCCAGCCGGGGAGCGAGTCCAGGTGTCCGGGGACCCACTGGAGCGCGGCGTTCGAGGTGATCAGGTCGTACGTCTCGGCGGGGGTCCAGTCGGTGAGGTCGGCGTGGGCGAAGTCGAGCCGTCCGCCGCCGGCGGTGGGGCCGGCGTGCTCCTCGGTCCTGGCCAGCATGTCGGCCGAGTTGTCGTAGCCGGTGATGTGGGCGGTGGGCCAGCGGGCGGCGATCTGGGCGGTGACGTTGCCGGGGCCGCAGCCGAGGTCGGCGATGCGCGCGGGGTCGTGCGGAAGGCCGGGGACCTGGGCGAGGAGGTCGGCGAAGGGGCGGGCCCGGTGCCGGGAGTGACGCAGGTACTGGCCCGGGTCCCAGGTGGGGGTGGCAGCCATGGGTGGCCTCCTCGAAGTCGCCGCGGGGTCGCGGACCGCCGAGGGACGGCGGTGACCGGACCGTTCGGACCTCCAGCCTCACAGAGGGTCTATCTCGACGTCAAGAGACTTGTCTTCAAGAAGCTCCACATCAAGAGACTTCATGTCGACACAACCACTACACTGATCGTCATGGAGGACGAGGTCGATCGGCTGGTCGCTGCGTGGCGCCGGGAGCGCCCGGACCTCGACGTGGAACCGCTCGAGGTGCTCAGCCGGGTGAGCAGGCTGGCCCGGCACCTGGACCGTGCCCGTCGGCTCGCTTTCGCCGAGCACGGCCTGGAGCCCTGGGAGTTCGACGTGCTGACGGCACTGCGGCGCGCGGGTTCCCCGTACCAGCTCTCTCCGGGGCAGCTGCTGACCCAGACGCTCGTCACCTCCGGCACGATGACGAACCGCATCGACCGTCTGACCAAGAAGGGTCTGGTGGAACGCCTCCCGGACCCGAGCGACCGCCGGGGCGTGCTCGTGCGCCTCACGGACGAGGGGTGCGACCGCGCGGACCAGGCGCTGGCCGGCCTGCTCGACCAGGAGCGGGCGATCCTCGCCGAGCTGAGCCGGGCACAGCGCGGTGAACTGGCCGGCCTGCTACGCCAGTTGACCGCCCCGTTCGACAACATCCCCGGTTAGGTCGGCGGGTCCGACACCGGCGCGCCTGGCCAGTGCCACGGCGGCGAGGGTGGAGTGCACACCGAGTTTGCCGAGGACGTTCTGCATGTGGGTGCGGACGGTGTGCGGCGACAGGAACAGCCGCTCCGCCACCGCCTTGCGCCCGAGCCCGGCGACCATGCACCGCAGCACCTCGCGCTCGCGGGGCGTCAGCGACTCGACGAGCCGCTCGCTCTCGGTGCGGTGCTTGCGCGCGGCGGTGAGCTCGCGGAGCACCCCGGTGAGCAGGGCGGGCGGCAGGTGGGTCTCGTCGCGCAGCACGCCCCGTATGACGGTGAGCAGCCGCGACAGCGAGCAGTCCTTGGCGACCCAGCCCGAGGCCCCGGCCTGCAGGGCGAGCGCGGCCCGGCACGGGTCGTCCTTCTCGGCCAGTACGACGGTCCGTACGCCCGGCTGTCCGGAGCGCACTCCGGCGACCAGCGATATGCCGTCGACCAGGCCGTCCTCGTTGCCCTCCTGGACGGGTACCGCCGGGCGCATGCCCGGCAGGTTGCCGCCCAGGTCGGCGTCGACGAGCAGTACGTCGAAGCGGCGGCCCTCGGCCGCCGCGCGTTCGAGGCAGCGCAGCGCGGCCGGACCGCTGCCGGCCGCGGACACGTCGACGTCGGGCTCGGCCGCGAGCGCGGCGGCGAGCGACTCGGCGAAGATGCGATGGTCGTCGACGACCAGTACTCGGATGCGAACCACAGAAACCCCCACTGTCGGGGGACGATCCGTACGGGTACGGCGCCCGAGGTGATCCCGGGCCCGCTTGGGACCCGGAGAACGGGGTGCCCTTTGCCGCACGGCCGCCGCCGTGCTGGAAGTGCTACCCCCCCTTCGGGCGTCGTACCCGACCGTCTCGCCCCCTGATCAGCACCGGCCCCCACCGGCACCGTTCATCAGAGTACGGGCGGGGGCGGAGAGCGGAAGGCAATTTGCAGAACTGGTTGGCCAGCGCGTTTATGGTGAGCCGTATGTTTCGTATCGAGACAGGAGACGACAAGGAGCGTCGGGATCTGCTCCGCAGACGGCTGCTGGACACGAACACGGCGGCGTCCCCGGAACTGCGCGCGCTGCGCGGAACCCCGGCCGAGCGGGAACTCCCGCTCCAGGTGTGGGCCTTGGAGGAGGACGGCGGTCTGGCCGGCGGTCTGGTGGGCCACACCTGGACGACCTGGCTGCACGTCACCTACCTGTGGGTCGACGGCCGTCACCGCGGAACGGGCCTGGGCAGCCGGCTCCTGACCGAGGCCGAACAGGCCGCCGCCGCACGCGGCTGCGCCGCGGCCCGCGTGGAGACCTGGGACTTCCAGGCCCCGGACTTCTACCGCAGGCACGGCTACGAGGTGGTGGCCGCGATCCCCGACTACCCGCCGGGGATCACGGAGTACACCTTGACGAAGCGTTTCAGCCCCTCCGGCCCAAGCCCCAGCCCTCCGGCATGAGCCCCAGCCCCTCCGGCCCAAGCCCCGCCCCTCCGGCGTAAGTTCCAGCCCCTCCGGCGTTTGAGGAGCGGGGGCCCGGGGGCGGAGCCCCCGAACAAGGGACGGGCAGGGGCGGAGGGGGCGAAAGAAGCCGTGGGTCAGCCGATCCGCCGGGCTCCCGCCGAAGGCACCGCCGGGAACACCCGCGGAGCGGTGAAGCCCGCCGCGGCGAACGCTTCCGTGATCGCCTTGGTGATCGAGTCGACGTCGGCCGCTTCGAGCAGCACGACAGCCGACCCCCCGAACCCACCCCCCGTCATCCGCGCCCCGAGGGCCCCGGCGGAGTTCGCCGCCGAGACGGCGAGATCCAGCTCGGGACAGGAGATCCGCAGATCGTCCCGCAGCGAGGCGTGACCGTCCGTCAGGACCGGCCCGATCGCCCGGACGTCACCCGCGTCCAGCAGGGAGACGACCCGGTCGACCCGGTGGTCGTCGGAGACGACGTGGCGGACGTAGCGACGCACGCGCTCGTCGGAGAGACGGGCGAGGGCCGCGTCGAGCTCCTCGTGAGCGACATCGCGCAGGTGGGAGACGCCGAGCTGCCGCGCCCCCTCCTCGCAGCCCTCCCGCCGCTCGGCGTACGCCCCGTCGCCGAGCGCGTGCTTCACCCGGGTGTCGACGACGAGGAGTTCGAGGCCCTGGGAGGCGAGGTCGAAGGGGATCTGGCGGATGGAGAGGTCACGGCAGTCGAGGTGCAGGGCGTGCCCCTCGGTGCAGCACGCCGACGCCGTCTGGTCCATGACCCCACAGGGCACGCCGACGAAGTCGTTCTCCGCGCGCTGGGCGAGCCGTGCCAGCTCGGGCCGGGTGAGCCCGAGTCCGTACAGCTCGTCGAGGGCGAGGGCGGTGACGACCTCCAGGGCCGCCGAGGAGGACAGCCCGGCGCCGGTGGGGACCGTGGAGGCCAGGTGGACGTCCGCGCCGCCGACGGCGTGGCCCGCCTCGCGCAGCGCCCACACGACACCCGCCGGGTAGGCGGCCCAGCCGGTGTCCGACCGGGGCGTCAGCTCGTCGACGCGCAGTTCGACGACGGGTCCCTCGATGTCCGCCGAGTGCAGCCGCAGCACGCCGTCGGACCGGCGGGACACCGCCGCGACCGCCGTGTGCGGCAGTGCCAGCGGCATCACGAACCCCTCGTTGAAGTCCGTGTACTCGCCGATCAGGTTGACCCGGCCGGGCGCCGCCCACACGCCCTCGGGCGCGGCGCCGTACAGCGCCTCGAAGCCCTCACGTACCCCTGCCTGCTCCACCCGCTCCACCCGTTACCCCTTAGCCGTGTTCTTCTGTGCGAACTCCCACGCGTCCGCGACGATCCCCGCGAGGTCCGCGCGGGACGGGTTCCAGCCGAGCCGCTGCCGTGCGGTCTCGGCCGAGGCGACCAGGATCGCCGGGTCCCCGCCGCGGCGCGGTGCCACGACCTCGGGGATCGGGTGTCCGGTCACCTGGCGCACCGTCTCGATGACCTCGCGGACGGAGAAGCCGTTGCCGTTGCCGAGGTTGCAGATCAGGTGCTCGCCGGGGGCCGCGGCCGTAAGGGCCAGCAGGTGCGCCTCGGCGAGGTCCGCGACGTGGATGTAGTCGCGGACGCAGGTGCCGTCCGGCGTCGGGTAGTCGTCGCCGTAGACGGAGATCGCGTCGCGGCGGCCCTGCGCGACCTGGAGGACGAGCGGGATGAGGTGCGACTCGGGGTCGTGCCGCTCACCGCTCTCGCCGTAGGCGCCGGCCACGTTGAAGTAGCGGAGGGAGACGGCGCCGAGTCCGTGCGCCGCCGCCTCGCCGGTGATCATGTGGTCGACGGCGAGCTTGGAGGCGCCGTAGGGGTTGGTGGGCCGGGTCGGGGCGGACTCCGTGATCGGGGTGGTCTCGGGTTCGCCGTAGGTCGCGGCGGTGGAGGAGAAGACCAGCGTGCGCACTCCGGCGTCGCGCATGGCGGCGAGCAGGGCCATGGTGCCGCCGACGTTGTTGTCCCAGTACTTCTCGGGCTTCACCACGGACTCGCCGACCTGGGAGAACGCCGCGAAGTGCAGGACGGCGTCGTAGGAGGGGTCCAGCCATTTGGCGGCGTCGCGGATGTCGCCCTCGACGAACGTGGCACCGGCGGGCACGCCCTCGCGGAATCCCGTCGAGAGGTTGTCGAGGACGGTGACCGTGTGACCCGCCTCGATCAGGTGGCGCGCGACCACACTGCCCACATAGCCGGCTCCACCTGTCACCAGGTACTTCCCACTCATGTACTCGCTACCTCTCGCAGTCGCTGAGCCGCGGTCTCCGGCGGCACGTCGTTGATGAACACGTTCATGCCGGACTCGGAACCCGCGAGGAACTTCAGCTTGCCGGAAGTGCGGCGAATGGTGAAAAGCTCGAGGTGGAGGGCGAAGTCGTCCCGGTTGACGCCTTCGAACTCCTCCAGCGGGCCGAAGGGAGCCTGGTGCCACGCCGCGATGTACGGCGTCGGCGGCTCGCCCGTCCCGTCCTTCCCACCGCCCTGTCCGTCGAAGATCCGGTCGAAGCGCCTCAAGAGTTCCAGGTAGACCTGGGGGAATTCTGTGCGCGCGTCCTCGTCGAGGCCGAGCAGGTCGGGCACGCGGCGGCGCGGGTAGAGGTGGACCTCGTAGGGCCAGTGGGCGGCGTACGGGACGAAGGCGATCCAGTGGTCGCTCGACAGGACGACCCGCGATCCGTCCGCGGTCTCCCGCGCGAGGACCTCGTCGAACAGGTTCTCCCCGCCGGTCGCCTCCTTGTGCTCGGCGAGGGAGCGCAGCATCAGCGCGGTGCGCGGGGTGGTGAAGGGGTAACCGTAGATCTGCCCGTGCGGGTGACCGAGCGTCACGCCGATCTCGGCGCCGCGGTTCTCGAAGCAGAAGACCTGCCGTACGGAGGGCAGATGGGAGAGTTCGGCGGTGCGGTCCGTCCAGGCTTCCAGGACGAGGGCCGCCTGCGCCTCCGTCAGGTCCTTGAAGGAGGCGTCGTGGTCGGAGGTGAAGCAGACGACCTCGCAGCGGCCGGAGTCCCCGGCCAGCGAGGGGAAGCGGTTCTCGAACACCACGACGTCGTACGAGGACTCGGGGATCTCGCTCAGCCGGTCGCCCGAGGACGGGCACAGCGGGCACTCGTCCGCCGGGGGGTGGTAGGTGCGCCCCTGGCGGTGCGAGGCGATCGCCACCGAGTCGCCGAGCAGCGGGTCGCGGCGCACCTCCGAGGTGGTGACGGTCGGATCGAGCGGACGTCGGTCCACCGCGTCGCGCACCCGGTCGTCGCCCGCGTCGTAGTAGATGAGCTCACGACCGTCGGCGAGCCGGGTCGAGGTCTTCTTCACAGTCGGACTCCCCATCAGCACCCGATCAAACCTTCAAACATAACCGAACACAACAAACCACAAGCCACCATCACAGTCAACGTCACAATCAAACAAAGGTCACCATCAGGAGGGTGTGCGCGCCGGATTCGGCGGCACGCCCCGGCTTGATGGGCGCACGAGACGAAGCGAGTTCTGATGCGATCCCCCACACAACCGCCCGGACCGGGCATCCTGCTCGCCGCCGAGCTGCGTCTCCCCACGAACGCACTCGACTACACGATCCTCGGCATCTACTTCGTGGTCGTCCTGGGCATCGGCTTCGCGGCCCGGCGCTCGGTGCGGACGAGCCTCGACTTCTTCCTGTCCGGGCGCTCACTGCCCGCCTGGATCACCGGCCTGGCCTTCATCTCGGCCAACCTGGGCGCCACCGAGATCCTCGGCATGGCCGCCAACAGCGCGCAGTACGGCGTCTACACCGTGCACTGGTACTGGATCGGCGCCATCCCGGCGATGGTCTTCCTGGGCCTGGTGATGATGCCGTTCTACTACGGCTCCAAGGTCCGCTCGGTGCCCGAGTTCCTGCTGCTGCGCTTCGACAGGTGGGCACACCTGCTGAGTTCGGTCCTGTTCGCCTTCGCCGCGGTCCTCATCGCCGGCGTCAACCTCTACTCGCTGGCGATCGTGGTCGAGGCGCTGCTCGGCTGGCCGCAGTGGGTGGCGATCGTGGTCGCCGGGTTCTTCGTCCTCGCCTACATCACCCTCGGCGGTCTCTCGTCCGCGATCTACAACGAGGTGCTCCAGTTCTTCGTGATCCTGGCGGCCCTGATCCCGATCGCCGCGCTCGGCCTGCACCGGGTGGGCGGCTGGGGCGGTCTGACCGACTCCCTGGAAGAGACCCACGGCGCCGACTTCACGACGGCCTGGGGCGGCACGGGCATCGGCAGCGCCAACCCGCTCGGCGCCAACTGGCTGACGATCGTGCTCGGTCTCGGTTTCGTGCTGTCCTTCGGCTACTGGACGACGAACTTCGCCGAGGTGCAGCGCGCACTGTCGGCGAAGAACCTCTCCGCGGCCCGGCGCACCCCGCTCATCGCGGCCTATCCGAAGATCTTCATCGTCTTCCTGGTGATGATCCCGGGTCTGGTGGCCGCCGTCCTGGTCCCGAGGATCGGCACCCCCGGCTCGGACCTCCAGTACAACGACGCGATCCCGTACCTGATGCAGGAGCTGCTGCCGAACGGTGTCCTCGGCATCGCGGTGACCGGTCTGCTGGCCGCGTTCATGGCGGGCATGGCGGCCAACGTCTCGTCCTTCAACACGGTCTTCACGACCGACATCTGGGCCAAGTACGTGGTCAGGGGCCGCGAGGACGGCTACTACGTCCGCTTCGGCCGGCTGATCACGGTGATCGGCGTCCTGGCGTCGATCGGCACGGCCTTCCTGGCCTCGTCCTTCTCCAACATCATGAGCTACCTCCAGACGCTGTTCTCCTTCTTCAACGTGCCGATGTTCGCGGTCTTCATCATCGGCATGTTCTGGAAGCGGGCGTCGGTGAAGTCGGGTTTCTGGGGCCTGCTGGCCGGTACGACGGCGGCGATGGTGAACTACTTCGTCTTCTACAAGCGGGGCGTCATCGGCTTCCCCTCCGACCAGGGCGCCAACTTCGTCTCCGCGATCGCCGGTTTCGTGGCCGGCGGCGTGGTGATGCTGGGGGTCTCGCTCTTCACCGCCCCCAAGCCGGCGCGGGAGCTGGAGGGCCTGGTCTACGGCACGGTGTCCCCCGGCATGGCCGAGCCGCCGGCCGCCGGTGACGACGCCTGGTACCGCAGTCCCGCGCTGCTGGGCTGGGGCGCGGTGATCCTGGCGGCCGCCTGCTACGTCCCGTTCTCGTTCTGACGTGTTGCGCCCCGCTTCGGTCCGCTTCGACGAGGGAGAATGAGGAAACCATGTCCGACTATTCGGAAGACGACGTCCAGCGCGAGGTCACGGAACTGGAGAAGCGGTCCGCGACCGCGGCCCGGCTGTTCGACATCCGCCGCATCATCGGCGGTCTGTTCGTGGTCTACGGCGTCATCGTCACCGTCGCCGGCATCACGGCCTCCGACGCCGACCTCGCCAAGGCCGGCGACATCAACATCAACCTGTGGACCGGCCTCGGCATGCTCGCCCTGGGCCTGTTCTTCCTGACGTGGCTGTGGCTACGGCCACTTCCGGCACCGGCCCCGGAGTCCACGGCCGAGGAGTCCCCTCCGCCGTCGGCCTGATCCCCGCCCGGGGCCGGAGTCCGCTCCGGTCCCGGCCCGCTCCGGGGCGTCCGCACAAAGCGCTTTACCCCACCGCGCCTCCGTGATCGACTACATCTTGACATGTACAGGCGGTCTCTGGGGAGGGGCCGTGGGGGCAGAGGAGCATCAGTGACGAACACCGCCGCGGCGGAGACGGTTCAGCCGTGCCCGGAATGCGGGACCGAGATCCGCGGGGACGACCGGTTCCCCCTGTGGTGCGCCGGTTGCGACTGGAACGTCGATCCGGAACGGCCGGAGGAGAAGCGGGGCCGGATCGCCAGGGCTCGGCGGGCCCTGGCACAGCGGCACGGTGAACGACTGCTGGCCGAACTGAGCGCCGGCGGGACCCTGCGGGCCCGGCGGGACCCCTCGGCCGTCCTCGCCTTCGCGGTCGCGCTCGTCGTCCACGGTCTGACCCTGGCGCTGACCGCGGGCGGCGCCTGGTTCCTCGTCCGGGGATGGGGCGACTGGGGAATGGTGCCCGGCGTCCTCCTCCTCGCCCTCGGTTGGTCGCTGCGGCCCCGGCTGTCCCGGCTGCCGGAGGACAAGCCCGTCCTGCGGCGTGCCGACGCCCCCGAACTCTTCGCGCTCACCGACGAGGTCGCCCGCGTGATCGGCACCCGCGGCGTCGACGCGATCGCCGTCGACGCCGAGATCAACGCGAGCGTGCAGAGCTACGGCGTGCGCGGGCACCGGCTCCTCACGCTGGGGCTCCCCCTGTGGGAGGTCCTCACGCCCCAGCAGCGCATCGCCCTGCTGGGTCATGAGATGGGCCACTACGTCAACGGGGACACCCGGCACGGCACTGTCGTCGCGACCGCCTGCCGGTCGCTCGCCACCTGGTACTACTACTTCCTGCCCATCGGTGATCCGAGGGGGCACGAACGGATCGTCAACCTGCTCTACATCGTGCCCCGACTGCTCGTGCGCGGAGTGTTCACGGTCCTCACGGGGCTGACCCTGCGCGCCGCCCAGCGGGCCGAGTACCTCGCCGACCGCGTGGCCGCCCGCGCGGGGTCGACGCAGGCCACCCTGGAACTGATGGACCATCTGCTGATCGCGGACTCGGCCGCCGTGACGCTGCAGCGCGAGGTCAATCTTGCCGCGCTGAAAGGACCGTGGGGCGGGGAACAGACAGCCGCCCGGGCGGACGGGCTGTGGGAGCGTCTAGCCGCGGACCTGGCGTCCGTGCCGGAACACGAGCGCGAGCGCCAGCGCCGGGCCGGCACCCTGCGGGGCCACAGCGTCGACGAGACCCACCCGCCGACCCATCTGCGCCACGCCTGCCTGCTGATCGGCGAGCCCACCCCCCCCCCCGGCCGTCACGACCGACGCCGAACGGGAGAGCCAGATCGCCACGGAACTGGCCGACGCACGCACGAAGGTGGCCCGGCAGATCATCCGGGACGGCTACTGACCCCGTTCAGGGGCGAACAGGTCGGCCGGGTCGGTCACGTGGACGGCCCGCTCCGACCAGACCTTGAGCTGCTCCAGATCGGAACACGCCTGCACGCGAAGCCGGGTGGAGTCAGACACCTCGATGCCGCGCAACTCCAGGATCCGCAGGATCATCTCGATGCGATCCTCGATACGCCCTTCGACGCGCCCTTCGTCCCTCAGCTGATCCGCGACCGGATTCTGGAAGAAGTAGTTCACCGGAGCCATCAGGTCCCTCCAAATCTCCTTCGCCCGGGAATCCACCAGGCCGGACGTCACAAGCTGCGCCAGCAGAGCTGCACCTGCCGGTTCGATGGCCTCCAGAGCCGCCGCGAGTGGTGCCAGTATCGCAGCGACACCTGGCCCTTTACCATGTGTAATCGCCGAAAGCACCGCGAGCGACACATCCTGCGCCGCCTCCTTCTCATCGGTGATCACAGGCACCTGGTCCGGCCCGAGAACCATCGGCCTCACGACGAGCGAGGACCAACCGGGCAGACCGAACCGGATGGGCTGGGCCGCCCAACGCGCGGTGGAACTGCTCTGGGTCATCACGATCAGCACCGGTTCACAGCGGTACTTCTCGTAGAGGTACGAGAGGTAGTACGGCCAACTTCCCCGCTTCCTCTCGTCCTTCTTGCCCTGCGACTCCAGCACCAGCAGGAAGTCACCGCTCTCGGTGTGCACCCGCACCAGGCTGTCCACCCGCCGCTCGACCGGCTCGATCTCGGTCAAGTCCGTGTTGACCACCGTGAAGCCGCACGGTTCCGGGAACGGCACGTGGAACAGCTTCTGGAAGTTGCGGATCAGCCCGGCCGTGTCCTTCTGGCCGAAGTGATGCATCGCCTCGTGCGACGAGCTGACCATCGGACCTCCTTTCGATCTGGCGTGATCAACGAGCTAGGCCGCGGACAGGTCACACCACACGTACTTGCCGGTGTCGCCGCCCTGCCCCAGCGGGTGCCAGCCCCAGTCGTCGGCGCAGGCCCGGACGAGAACCAGGCCCCGGCCCGCCTCCGCGTCGGGAGCCGCCTCCAGGTCGTACGGCGGCGGCACCGGGCTCGCGTCCCAGGCGCCGATCCGCAGCACCCCGTCCCGCCGGCGCAGCCGTAGGGCCGCGGGCCCCTTCGTATGGCGTACGGCGTTGGAGACCAGCTCCGCCGCCAGCAGCTCGGCGACGTCCGCGAGGCGGATCAGGCCGTGCAGGGTCAGGATCAGGCGGACGGTTCGGCGGCAGACCGTCACCGCGCGGGTGTCGTGGGGGATGTGCAGGCTGTAGGTCCAGGGTTCGGTTGTGGGCATGGCTGAACTCCGGTTCGGGTGTGGGGAGTCGAGAGTTCGCTGGGGCGCGGGCGGTGGCAGTGTCACGGCCGCCGTGGCAGGGCGGAGTGGTGCGCTTCCGGGTACCCCGGGGTTCCGCAGCGTGTGCGTCGCGTCACCGACGGTATGGGTAAAATTTGGGCCCACGCAAGCCGCTGCCGTAATCTTCCCCCCGAAGGTGTCACTGTCCCCGGGCAGTTGGGGCGAGGGAGGAAGCCATGCCGCGCAGACGGCAGCCGACCGCACGCCAGGAGCGCCTGGGCATCGAACTACGGAAACTGCGCGAGGCCGCAGGGCTCAAAGCACGCGAGGCGGCGGCACTGATCGGGTCCGACTCGGCCCAGATGAGCCAGATGGAGTCCGGCATCGCCGGGGTGAGCGAGGAGCGGGTACGCAGTCTCGCCGCTCACTACTCCTGCGCGGACGGGGAGTTGATCGAGGCGCTGGTGGGAATGGCCACCGACCGGACACGCGGCTGGTGGGAGGGGTACCGGGGCCTGCTGCCCACGCCGTTCCTGGACCTGGCCGAATTGGAGCACCACGCAACACACCGGCTCGACGTGGAGTTCCTGCACGTCCCCGGGCTGTTCCAGACGGAGGACTACGCACGCGCCGTCTTCTCGTACCGGGTTCCCCGACTGCCCGGAGACGAGATCGAGTTGCGGGTCCGCCACCGAATGGAACGCAAGGCGGTCATCGCGAGACCCGCTCCCGTCCCGTACAGGGCGGTGATCCACGAGGCGGCCCTGCGCATCAGAGTCGGCGATCGGAGAGCGGCCGGCCGCCAGCTGACGAGCGTCCTGGAGCTCTCCGAAGCGAACCACATCACCGTGCGCGTCATCCCCTTCGAGCTCGACGGCTTCGCCGGGGCCACGAACGCGATGATGTACGTCGGAGGTGCCGTGCCCAAGCTGGACACAGCTGTGCGGGACGCACCTCATGGCGCGGGGTTCATCGATTCCGAGGCACAACTGGGCACCTTTCGAACGCTCTTCCATATGGTGGAGGCCGTGTCACTCGAACCCACCCGTTCGCGTGACTTCATCCACCAGCTGGCGAAGGAACTGTGAGGGCCTGCCGTGACCAGCCCCGACAACTGGCAGAAGTCGTCGTTCTCCGGGAGCGGGGACGGCAACAACTGCCTCGAACTCGCCACCACCCCCGGCACCGCCTACCTCCGTGAGAGCGACACCCCCGCCACCCGCATATCGACAGCCCCCGGTGTCCTCGTCCACTTCCTGAACCACATAAAGAACGGGACCGGCGTGGAAGGCTGAGCCCCATGACCGACAAACTCACCGTCAGCGTTCTCGGCACCGGGATCATGGGGGCCGCGATGGCCCGTAGCCTCGCCCGGGCCGGGCACGGCGTCCGGGTCTGGAACCGCACCCGGGACAAGGCCGAGCCGCTGGCCGCCGACGGCGCGCACGTCGCGGACACCCCGGAGGAGGCCGTGCGGGGCGCCGACGTCGTCCTGACCATGCTCCACGACGGCCCCGCCGTCCTCGACGTCATGCGCCGGGCGGAACCGGGGCTGCGGAGCGGGGCCGTCTGGGTGCAGTCCACGACCGCCGGGACCGAGGCGATCGGCGAGCTCGCCGGGTTCGCCGCCGCACACGGGCTCGTCTTCTTCGACGCGCCCGTCCTCGGGACGCGCGCCCCCGCCGAGGCCGGGCAGCTCACCGTGCTCGCCGCCGGCCCGAGCACGGCCCGCGACACCGTGACGCCCGTCTTCGACGCCGTCGGCGCCCGCACGGTGTGGACCGGCGAGGACGGCGCGGCGGGCAGCGCCACCCGGCTCAAGCTCGTCGCCAACGGCTGGGTCCTCGCCGCCACCGCCGCGACCGGCGAGACGCTCGCCCTGGCCAAGGGCCTCGGCGTGGACCCGCAGGACTTCTTCGGCCTCATCGCGGACGGGCCGCTCGACATGGGCTATCTGCACGCCAAGGCAGCCCTCGTCCTGGAGGACCGGCTGTCCCCGGCCAGCTTCGCCGTCACCACCGCAGAAAAGGACGCCCGCCTGATCGTGGAGGCCGGGCGACGGAACGGCGTGCGGCTCGACGTCGCCGAGGCCGCCGCCGAACGCTTCCGTCGCGCCGGCACCCTCGGCCACGGGGACGAGGACATGGCCGCCGCGTACTTCGCGAGCTTCGAGGAGGGGAAGCCCCCCTCCCCGTAGCCCCGGGACTCGTGGACCCCGTACGTCTCAGCGGGTGTTGTCCGTGTACCCGCGCGGGGTCTGGGCCGGGATCGGACCCGCCCGGTCCAGGAGTCCCGTGCGGGCCGCGAGCGCCGCCGCCTCCAGGCGGGAGCCCACGCCCAGTTTCATCAGGACCCGCTGGACGTGCGTGCGGGCCGTGGACGGGGCGATGCCCATGCCGGCCGCGATGAGCCTGGTGTCCTCGCCGTCGGCGACCCGCACCAGGACCTCCACCTCGCGGGGCGTGAGCATCTGGAGCAGCCGCTGTCCCTCGTCGTCGGGCTGGGCGGCGGGATTGAGCAGTTCGCCGAAGGCGCCCTGGAGCAGTTGCGGGGCCACGGCCGCCTCACCCGCCCTCGCCTTCATGATCGCGCGCTCGACCCCCTCGATGCGCTCGTCATGACGTACGTAGCCGGAGGCGCCGGCGGCGAACGCGGCGGCGATCCCGCGCGGGTTCGGCACCGGCCCGAGCACCAGCACCGCCACCTGCGGGCGCTCCTTCTTGATCCGCACCACCGGGTCGAAGATCCCCGGCTCGGCGGGTGTCGCCGTACCGATCAGGCACACCTCGGGCGCCCTCGTGATCACCAGTTCCGCCGCCCCCGCGGCGGGCGCCGCCGCGGCGAGCACCCGGTGCCCGCGCAGCTTCAGTGCCGAGGCCAGCGCCTCGGCGAGCAGTCGGTGGTCATCGACCACCATGAGCCGGACTCCCATCAGGCAACCCCCCAGTCCCCCCAAGCATCCCCACTGGTTCCCCGTGGATATAGGAGCCCCCCGGCTCTCCATCCCCCGGAAGCTACACGCTTGTTCGACGTTGCGCTTCCCCTACTGGAGAGAAGTGCCCCGGAATATCGAAATCCCACCCAATAGGAAGTGATGCGGGGTACGCGTGCGGCCCCGCCCCTGACCAGGGACGGGGCCGCACACGGTGTTTCGGCCGAACAAATCGATCCGGAGAACCGATCACCGCATTCTTTCGAAGGTGATCACTTCGGTTCACTCGAAAGGTGACGGTTACTTCGTTCCGAAGGCGATCGCCAGGTAGTCCTTGTCCGTCGCGGAGGTCGGCTTGTCCGCGTAGACCTGGGCCATGTACAGCCGGCCGTCGCGGTAGAGGATCTCGGCGTAGTCCGGGAGCATGCTCGCCTCGGCGTCGCGCGTCGACTGGGTGGCCGGGTTCTCCATCAGCTTCGTCTCCTTGAAGGAGGTTCCGTCGATGGAGACGATCTGCCCGCCCTTGTCGTACGGCGGCCGCTTGTACGCGAGGAGGCTGGTGCCGTCCATGCGCAGCGGGGTGATGCTGTAGCCGTCGCCCGCGTCCGCGCGCTGGCCGGTCTGCTTCCCGGTGGCCAGGTCGAAGGCGACGATCTCGTTGGTCCGGCTGTAGTCGCCGGTGCCCTCGTGCTCCTCCGTCGGGATGTACAGCCTGTCGTTGCCGACGGCGAGCGACTTGCAGAACTCGATCCTGGTGATGCCGTCGCACTTGGCCGCGTACGTCTCGCCGGGCGCCGAGATCTTCGCGCGCAGCTTGCCGGTCTTGTTGTCGATGGAGAAGAAGTCCGAGATGCCGCTGCCGTCACCGGCGGAGTCGCCGACGTCGGCCGCCACGACCAGCGGGTCGGTGGAGACGACGCTCGCGTACTCGATGCCGGGCGACATCTTGTACTCGGAGACGACCTTCCCGGACTTCGGGTCGATGGTCTGGATGTGGAGCTGGCGCGTGCTGCCGTACTCGCCGCACTTGCGGACCGCGACCAGCTTCTCGCCGCCGCCGTAGCCGGAGTCGTAGCAGGTGTCGCCCGACTTCGGCGCCCACAGCGCCTTGCCGGTGGAGATGTCGAACGCGCCGCCGCCGCCCGTGCTGCCCGTGGCGACCGTGTTCCCGCTGATCGTCACGTTGTCGAGGTTGATCTCCTGGTCACCGGACTTGACCGTCCGGGTCCAGAGTTTCGCTCCCGCGTCGAGGTCGATGGCCGCGAGCTGGGTGCACCCGTGCGAGGGCTGCGTCTTGGTGGGCATGGCCGGCTCGTAGATGATCGCCGAGCGGTTGGAGTCCGTGCTGTGCCGGCTGGCCTGGCACACGGGGCCGGGGAGCTTGATCGTCCAGGTCTTGGCGCCGGTGCTCGGGTCGTAGCCGTTGATCTCGGCGTTGCCGGTCTTGGCGTACACCTCGTCGGTGAGCCAGGAGCCGGACGTCGTCACGCTCGTGACGCCCTTGGGCACGGCCGGCGCGGGGATCTGGAACAGCAGCGCGGAACTCGTGTCGGCCGGGACCTTCTCGCCGCCGTCGCCGCCCTTCTTGTCGCCGTCCTTGCCGTCGCCGCCCTTGCCGCCGGTGCCGCCGCTCGTGCCCCCGGCGTTGCGGGTGTCGTCCTTGCCGGAGTTCTGCGAGTACAGGACACCGCCGCCGACGATCAGCGCGATGGCCACCACGGCCGCCACGATGATGAGCAGCTGGCTGTTGAGCTTGCCGCCGCTCCCCTGCGGGGCCTGCGGCTGCATCGGCATGGTCTGCGGCTGCGGGTAGCCGTACGGGCTCGGCTGGCCCGCGGCGCTGTACGGAGCCTGCGGCTGGCCCGGGTAGCCGTAGCCCGGCTGGGCCGGGTAGCCGTAGCCGTGGCCCGGCTGTCCGGGGGGCGGCGTCTGCGGATAGCCGTACGGCTGCTGCGGGGACGCGGGCGGGGGCGTCTGGGGGTGGGGGTAGCCGTAGCCGGGACCCGCGGCGGCCGGCGGAGGCGTCGGCGGACCGAAACCGCCCGCGGGCGCGTCCTGCGGAGCGCCGAAGCCCGGTGCGGGCGGGGCGGCCTGCGGGGGCGGGTCCTGGGGTGCGCCGAAGCCCGGTGCGGGCGGGGCGGCCTGCGCGGACGCGTCCTGCGGGGGCGGGGCCTGCACGGCGCCGAAGGTCTTCGTGGGCGTGTCCTGCACGGGCGCGTCCTGTGCCGGCGCGTCCTGTGCCGACGCGTCCTGCGCGGGCGCGTCCTGGGATGCGCCGGAACCCTGCGCGGGCGTGTCCTTCACCGCGCCGAAGGTCTTCGTGGGCGTGTCCTGCACGGGCGCGCCCTGTGCGGACGCGTCCTGTGCCGGCGCGTCCTGGGGTGCGCCGGAACCGCCGGGCTCGGGGGCTTCCCCGCTCGGGCTCTCCTGAGAGCCCGGGGAGGGTTCCTGCGGTGCGCCGAAGCCCTTCGGGGGCTCGTTCGGCGGCGGGGGCTGGCTCATGACGTGAATACCTCGGAATGCGTGGGGACGGCGGGCCTGTGCGCGTACGGGACGCGGGGAAACGGGACGGGGGCGTCGGTCACTTGCCGTAGGCCAGCATGAGCTTCTCCTTCGCCTCGTCGTTGCCCGTCAGCCGGGTCGTGGAGATGTAGAAGCGTCCGTCCACGAAATCGACGGCCTTCGAGTAGAAGCCGGACTCGATGGCCGCGGTGCCCTGCGGGTTCTGGAGCAGCTTCACGGGCGTGTGGCCGGAGCCGCCCGTCGGGATCGACACCACGCGGCCACCGCCGTCGTAGGACGCCTCGACGTAGGCGATGAGCCCGCCGCCCTCCGTCTTCATCGGCATCATCGTCGCGTCCGTCGGGGACTTGACGCGCCACTTCTCCTTGCCGGTCGCCAGGCTGAACGCGACGATCTCGTTGGGGCCGGTCTTCGCCTCGGTCGGCAGGTAGAGCGTGTCGGCGTCGGCGACCGCGCCGAAGCAGCCCGTCAGTTCGCGGGCGAGGATCGCGAAGCCGCACTCGGGCGCGAGGCCGTCGTCGCTCTTGAGCTGCGAACGCAGCTTGCCGTCGTCGTTCAGCGCGGTGACGTTCACCGTCTTCTTCGTGTCGTTGGTCAGGTAGAGCACGACCGGGTCCACGGAGTAGGCGCGTCCGACCCGCCAGCCCTTGGGCATCTTCGTCGTCCACCGGGCCTTGCCGGTGGCCGGGTCCAGTTCCTGCACCTCGTCGTGCTCGGTGCTGGTGCCCGCCCCGCAGGCCGAGACGGCCAGCAGCTTGGAGCCGCCCGCGAATCCCGCCGGGTAGCAACTGGTGCCGTACTTCTTCTTGTCCCACAGCTTCTTGCCGCTGGTGACGTCGTAGGCCGTGCCCGACATCGAGCGGCCGACCGTCAGCGTCTTCCCGGTGAGGGACAGTTCGAGCGAGAGCGTGCTGTCGAACAGTTCGCCGTCCGCGACCTTCGCGCTCCAGCCCTTGGCGCCGGTGTTCAGGTCGACCTGCTGGAGCTGGTTGCACTTCGCGCTGCTGGAGGAACTGCTCATGTAGGCGATGACGATCTTGTCGTCGGCCGTCTTCTGCGGGGTGGCCGCGCAGATCTTCTCCGGGAACGCCAGGGCGTCCCAGACGGGCTTCCCGTCCTCGACGCCGTACGCGAAGAGCTGCTTGTACGCGGCCTTGACCGCCGTCTTGTCGGTGATCCACATCCCGGCGGCCTCGGCGCCCGAACCGGGCGCGTCGGGGGCCGACTTGTACCAGAGGACCTTCGCCTCGCCCGCCTTGCGGTCGGCGTTCAGGTCGTCGTCCTCCTCGCCGCCGTCACCGCTGCCGTCGCCGGGGTTGACCGGGGCGTCGGAGGCGGGCGAGGACGCGGACGGGCTGGGGCTCGTGCTGTGCTCCGCGACGGGCTTCTTGTCGTCGTCGCCGCTCGTGACGGCCCATACGGTGCCGCCGACGACGAGCAGACCCGCCACCGCGGCGGCGATGACGAGCGCGGGCTTCCCCTTGAACGGGTTCTTCGGGCCGCCGCCGGGCTGCGGGACGCCGGGTGCGCCCGGGTACGGCGCCTGGGGCGGATAGCCGTACCCCGGCTGCTGCCCGTATCCGTAGGGCCCGGGCTGGCCGTAGGGCCCCGGCTGCTGCGGCTGTCCGTACGGGCCCTGCTGGGTGTAGGGGCCGGGCTGCTGCGGGTATCCGTAGCCGGGCTGCGGGGGCGGGGTGCCCTGGGGCGGCTGCGCGGGAGGAGGGGGCGTGCCCTGGGGCGCGGGGGGCGTGTTGGGGGGCGTGCCCTGTGGCGCGCCCTGGGGTGCACCGAAGCCGGCCTGTGAGCGCGGGTCCGGCGAGGTGCCGGCACCACCCGTCGACGGCTGTTCCTGCGGTGCTCCGAAACCGCCCTGCGGCGGCTGACTCGGCGGCTGACTCATCAGCGCGTCCCCCTCTTCACTGATGTGACCCCCCACCGGTGGCGCCGGATTCGCGCCTCGTCCGGTGGATCTCAGACTGTTCTCAGACCGCTCTTTCTATCACTCTGGGGGGCGCGGACAGGGGGCCGGTGTGCGCCCTGTTCCCAAGGGAGGACCGGGCTGTGATGCCGTCGTTACGCGTCTTCACGGGCCCTTCACGCCGGGCGCCCGGGGTGAGTTCACCACCGCGGGACGGGCCCGGCGGGAGCGCTTTCGACAACTCGGGGGCGCCTTAAGGGACTTGCGAGCCCTTCTGGCGGGCCGTGCGCGCCGGCCACGCACGCCGGACGGGCGTCGGGGACGTGCGGCACCGGACAAATGCGCCAAACGTAGGGAACGGGCGGTGTACGCGCCGGGCGTACGCGCCGGGCGCGCGACACCCCCGCGCTCCTGGGCGCGCCACCCGCCGGGACCGCCGCGGCCCCGGCGGGCACCGTGCGTCGGTGCCCGCCGGGGCCGGGTGGCCGCTCCTGCGTGTCAGGCGTCTTCCGCCAGCTCCAGCCAGCGCATCTCCAGTTCCTCCCGCTCGCCCGCCAACCCGCGCAGTTCGGCGTCGAGTTGTGCGACCTTCCCGAAGTCGGTGGCGTTGTCGGCGATCTGGGCGTGCAGCTTCGTCTCCTTCTCGGAGATCTTGTCGAGCTGCCGCTCGATCTTCTGGAGTTCCTTCTTCGCGGCGCGGGCGTCGGCGGCCGACGCGGTCTTCGCCGGGGCGGGGGCGGCGGCGAGCACGGTGGCCGCGGCCGCCTCCTCCATCTTCTTGCGCCGCTCCAGGTACTCGTCGATACCGCGCGGAAGCATCCGCAGGGTGCCGTCGCCGAGGAGCGCGAACACGTTGTCCGTGGTGCGCTCGATGAAGAAGCGGTCGTGGGAGATCACGATCATGGAGCCGGGCCAGCCGTCGAGGAGGTCCTCCAGCTGGGTGAGGGTCTCGATGTCGAGGTCGTTGGTGGGCTCGTCGAGGAAGAGGACGTTGGGCTCGTCCATCAGCAGGCGCAGGATCTGCAGCCGACGGCGCTCACCACCGCTGAGGTCCCCGACCGGGGTCCACTGCTTCTCCTTGTTGAAGCCGAACGTCTCGCACAGCTGCCCCGCGGTCATCTCGCGTCCCTTGCCGAGGTCGACGCGGTCGCGGACGGACTGGACGGCCTGGAGGACCCGCCAGGTGGGGTCGAGTTCGCCGACCTCCTGGGAGAGGTAGGCGAGCTTGACGGTCTTGCCGGTGACGATCCGGCCGGCCGCGGGCTGCTTCTCGCCCTCGGTGCGGGCGGCCTCGGCGAGGGCGCGCAGCAGGGAGGTCTTGCCCGCGCCGTTGACGCCGACCAGGCCGATCCGGTCGCCGGGGCCGAGCTGCCAGGTGAGGTGCTTGAGCAGGACCTTGGGCCCGGCCTGCACGGTCACGTCCTCCAGCTCGAAGACGGTCCTGCCGAGCCGGGAGTTGGCGAACCGCATCAGCTCGCTCTTGTCGCGGGGCGGCGGCACGTCGGCGATCAGCTCGTTGGCGGCCTCGACGCGGAAGCGCGGCTTGGAGGTGCGGGCGGGTGCGCCGCGCCGCAGCCAGGCCAGCTCCTTGCGGACCAGGTTCTGCCGCTTGACCTCCTCGGTCGCGGCGATGCGCTCGCGCTCGGCGCGGGCGAACACGTAGTCGGAGTAGCCGCCCTCGTACTCGTAGACCGCGCCCTTCTGCACGTCCCACATGCGGGTGCAGACCTGGTCGAGGAACCAGCGGTCGTGCGTCACGCAGACCAGGGCGGAGCGGCGCTCGCGCAGGTGCTGGGCGAGCCAGGCGATGCCCTCGACGTCCAGGTGGTTGGTGGGCTCGTCGAGGACGATCAGGTCCTGCTCCTCGATGAGCAGCTTCGCCAGCGCGATGCGGCGGCGCTCGCCGCCGGAGAGCGGGCCGATCACGGTGTCGAGGCCCTGCGGGAAGCCGGGCAGGTCGAGACCGCCGAAGAGGCCCGTCAGCACGTCCCTGATCTTGGCGTTGCCCGCCCACTCGTGGTCGGCCATGTCCCGGATGACCTCGTGGCGCACGGTGGCCGTGGGGTCGAGCGAGTCGTGCTGGGTGAGCACGCCGATGTGCAGGCCGCCGGAGTGGGTGACCCGGCCGGTGTCGGCCTCCTCCAGCTTGGCGAGCATGCGGATCAGCGTGGTCTTGCCGTCGCCGTTGCGGCCGACGACACCGATGCGGTCCCCCTCGCTGACGCCGAGGGAGACTCCGTCGAGCAGTGCACGGGTGCCGTACACCTTGCTGACGGACTCGACATTGACCAGGTTGACGGCCATTTCTCTCCTGAACAAGGGGGACGATCGACCCTCAAGGGTAGTCCGCGCGGCGGACGTCCCCCGCCGCGCGTTCCGCATCCCCTCAGCCGAGCACGGTCGCTCCGGGCGCCGGCGACCGCGTGACGCGGACCGCCCGGCAGGTGCCCGAGGCGAGGAGCGCCCGGCCGACGGCCTGCGCGGACTCCGCGTCCGGGGCGAGGAACGCCGTGGTCGGGCCGGACCCGGAGACGAGCGCGGTGAGCGCGCCCGCCGCGCGGCCCGCCGCGAGGGTGTCGGCGAGGGCCGGGAAGAGGGAGAGGGCCGCGGGCTGGAGGTCGTTGGAGACGGCCTGGGCGAGGGCTTCGGCGTCGCCCTTCGCCAGCGCGTCCAGCAGGTCCTGCGAGGCGACCGGCTCGGGAACGTCCCGGCCCTCGTTCATCCGGTCGAACTCCCGGAAGACCGCCGGGGTCGACAGGCCCCGCTCGGCCATCGCGAACACCCAGTGGAAGGTCCCGCCGACCTCCAGGAGGCGCAGCTTCTCGCCCCGGCCGGTGCCGAGGGCCGCCCCGCCCACCAGGGAGAACGGCACGTCGCTGCCCAGCTCGGCGCAGATGTCGAGGAGTTCCTCGCGCGGGGCGTTCGTGCCCCACAGGGTGTCGCAGGCGAGCAGCGCGCCCGCTCCGTCGGCGCTGCCTCCGGCCATGCCGCCCGCGACGGGGATGTCCTTGGCGATGTGGAGGTGCACGGCGGGGTCGACGCCGTACCGGCGGGCGAGTTCGAGGGCGGCGCGGGCCGCGAGGTTCGTGCGGTCCAGGGGCACCTGGGCGGCGTCCGGGCCCGCGCAGGTGACGCGCAGCTCGTCCGCCGGGGTGACCGTCACCTCGTCGTACAGGCCGACCGCGAGAAAGACGTTGGCCAGGTCGTGGAAGCCGTCGGGGCGTGCGCCGCCGACCGCGAGCTGGACGTTGACCTTGGCAGGGACGCGTACCGTCACCGTCTCCGTCACGGCTGGGTCGACTCCTCGTTCTCGGGGGCGGGCTCGGGGGCGTACTGCCGGCCTGCGGCTCCGCTCCCGGTGGCGTCACTGTGGTCCGCCGCCACGCGGTTCTCCGCGATCCGGACGAACTCCTCGACGGTCAGGGACTCCCCGCGGGCCTGCGGCGAGATGCCGGCGGCGACGAGCGCGGCCTCGGCGGCAGGGGCGGAGCCGGCCCATCCGGCGAGGGCGGCGCGCAGGGTCTTGCGGCGCTGGGCGAAGGCTGCGTCCACCGCGGAGAACACCTCGGCCTTGGTGGCCGTCGTGCTGATCGGCTCGGTGCGCCGGGTGAGCGCCACGAGACCGCTGTCGACGTTGGGCGCCGGCCAGAAGACGTTGCGTCCGATGGCGCCGGCCCGCTTCACGTCGGCGTACCAGTTCGCCTTCACCGACGGCACGCCGTAGACCTTCGAGCCGGGCGGGGCGGCGAGCCGGTCGGCGACCTCCGCCTGCACCATCACGAGGGTGCGCTCGATGGTCGGGAAGGTGTCGAGCATGTGCAGCAGGACGGGCACGGCGACGTTGTACGGGAGGTTCGCGACCAGCGCGGTGGGCGGCGGGCCCGGCAGTTCCCTCACGTGCATGGCGTCCGAGTGCACCAGCGCGAAGCGGTCGGCGCGCTGCGGCATACGGGCCTGGACGGTCGCCGGGAGCGCGCTCGCGAGGACGTCGTCGATCTCGACGGCGACGACCCGGTCCGCCGTCTCCAGCAGGCCGAGCGTCAGCGAGCCGAGGCCGGGGCCCACCTCCACGACCACGTCGTCGGGCCGCACCTCCGCGGTCCGCACGATGCGGCGCACGGTGTTCGCGTCGATCACAAAGTTCTGGCCGCGCTGCTTGGTGGGCCGTACGCCGAGGACGTCCGCGAGTTCGCGGATCTCGGCGGGGCCCAGGAGGGCGTCGGAGGTGGGGCTGCTCACGAGCCAAGGGTACGGGGGGCCGGGCCCCGGCCGTGCGCCACGGCCCCGCGGCACGGTCTCCGGCGTGCGGCCGCGGGGCGGGGGCAGCGATGCGGGGGCAGCGGCGCGGCCGTGGAGCGGGGCCGGCGGTGCGGCCGCGGGGACGGGGTCAGCGGTGCAGCCGTCGCCCGCAGTGGGGCCAGGGGCTCGCCCCTCGGCGCAGGTACAGCTTCTTGGCCCTGCGTGTCTGTTCCGCGGCCGGGGCGTCCTGGGGGCGTCCGGCGCCTCCGAGGGTGCGCCAGGTGCGGGTGTCGAACTGGTAGAGGCCGCCGTAGGTGCCGGACGGGTCCACGGCGCGGGGCCGGCCGCCGGACTCGCACGCGGCGAGGCCCGCCCAGTTCAGGTGGTCGGCGCCGCCGCGGTACCGCGGGCGCGGCTTCGTGCCGACCCGGACCACCCGGGCCCGCGGCTTCCGCACCACCTCGGACCGTTCGAGCCGGGGGCGCTGTCTCACCCCGTTGACGGTGCGCAGGGTGTAGGTGAGGCGCCGTGTTCCGTACCGGCCGGGCTCCTCGACGACCTCGACGCCCTTGAACAGCGAGGGGTCGTCGACCCGCCGCACCTTGAACGGGATCCGTTTCTCGCGGACCTCCCTGGTGCCGGTGACGCGCAGGACGGTGACCGTCTGACCGTCCCGCGGGAAGCTCCCGGACGGCACGGAGGTCGTGTCCTGTCCGCGCAGGGTGATCCCGGCCCCCCGCACGGCCTCCGCGACGCTCGCCGCGTTGGTGCGGATCGTCCGTGCCCGGCCGTCGGCCATGATCGTGACCGCGCGTTCGGTCCGTACGTCGAGCTCCAGTCCCTCGCGCCCGATGCGCAGGGAGCGCGAGGCCGACAGGTGGGCGCCCTCCGCGCGCACCCCCAGCCGGCCGAGCGCCCCGTCCACGGTGTGCGCCGTCGTCCACACCCTGTGCCGCTCCCCGTCGATCGTGAGGTGCACCGGGCGTCCGTAGCGCACCGCGATCTCGTCCCCGTCGGCGAGGGCGGTGCCGGGGGGCGGCGCGACCATGTCGTGCGGGCCCACCTGCACGCCTTCGTCGGCGAGCAGTTCGGTCACGTCGTCCGCGAAGGTGTGCAGGGTGCGCGGTCTGCCGTCGACGCTGAGCTCGACCGCCTTGTCGTTGGCGACGAACGCGGAGGTGCCGCCGGCCAGGAAGGCCACGACCAGGGCCTGCGGGAGCAGTCGGCGCAGGGAGTCGGGGCATTCCAGGAACCCTTTGCGCCGGGCGGCGCGACGCGCCTCGGCCCGGCCGCCCGTACCGCGCCCCGGGGCCCGCCCGTCGGTGGTTCCGCCGGGTCCGGTGCCGGTTCCGGCCCCGGTCCCGGCGCCGTCGACCGGGGGCGCGGCGGCCGGGGGGCCCGGTGGCGGACACGGCAGGCGGGGCTCGGTCGGCGCGTCGGGCGAGACCGGCACGGTGGGCGCACCGGCCGGGGCGGCGCCGGTGACGCCGATGACGACGGTGGTGGCTTCGGGGCCACCGGTCGGTCCGTACGTCTTGTACGGCTCGTAACGCGAGCTGCTCATGACGACACGCTCCAGGGTCCGGATCGGGCGTCCAGAACCTAACCGAGCGATGTCACTCTCCAAAGCAGCGCGACTACTCCGTGTCGCGACTCTTTCTCGCCCGGAACCCGGGCGCAACCGGGGAGGGAACCGGGAAACGCTGCGGGTCAGTAATCGAACGCCCGGGCCGTGTTGGCCGAGATCGCGGCCGCCAGGGTGTCCTCGTCGATCCCCCGCACCTCGGCCATGGCGCGCACCGTGACCGGAATGAGATACGGCGCGTTGGGCCGTCCGCGGTACGGCGCGGGGGTCAGGAAGGGCGCGTCGGTCTCGACGAGGACGAGTTCGAGCGGGGCCACGGCCAGCGCGTCGCGCAGCGGCTGGGCGTTCTTGAAGGTCATGTTGCCGGCGAAGGACATGAAGTATCCGGCGCGGGCGCAGACCTCGGCCATGTCGGCGTCGCCCGAGTAGCAGTGGAAGACGGTCCGCTCCGGGGCGCCCTCCTCGGCGAGGACCCGCAGGACGTCCGCGTGGGCGTCGCGGTCGTGGATGACCAGGGCCTTGCCGTGCCGCTTGGCGATCTCGATGTGGGCGCGGAAGGAGCGCTCCTGCGCCTCCATGCCCTCGGGTCCGGTGCGGAAGAAGTCCAGTCCGGTCTCGCCGACGCCCTTCACGTGGGGCAGCCCGGCCAGCCGGTCGATCTCGGCGAGCGCCTCGTCCAGCGCCGCGTCACCGCCCGGCTGCCGGGCTCCCTGCCGGGACCAGCCGTCGGGGTCGCCCAGCACGATGCGGGGCGCTTCGTTGGGATGGAGGGCGACGGTGGCGTGGACGGCGTCGTGCGTGGCCGCCGTCTCGGCCGCCCAGCGTGAGCCCTTCACGTCGCAGCCGACCTGGACGACCGTCGTGACTCCGACCGAGGCGGCCTTGGCGAGGGCGTCCTCGACCGTGCCGGACTGCATGTCGAGGTGGGTGTGCGAGTCGGCCACGGGGACGCGCAGGGGCTCGGGAAGCGGGGGCGCGGCGTTCTTGTCGGCGGCGGAGGAGGCGGAGGAAGGCATGCCCCCGATCCTACGAAGGGGGCACGCCCGGTCTCACCCGGCGGGAGCGGACGGGCCGTCCGGCGGTCGGCCTCACCTCGCCGGAAGCGGGCGGGCCCTTCCGGGGACCGGCCTCACCTCGCCGGAAGCGGGCGGGCCGTCCCGCGGGTCCCGCCCGCCGGGGTCAGCCCGCCCGGTGGTGCTGGAACGGGTGCAGCAGGTCCGACAGGTGCCAGTGGCGCGGCTCCTTCGAGGCGTCGGCGGGCCCGGCCTGCGCGTCGGCGGGCCCGGCCTGCGTCTCCCCCTCCGGGCCGCCCCCGGACCGGCGCGGTGCCTGCCGCCGGTGGCGGGGCGCCGCGGAGAGCAGGGAGTCGCGGACGGAGGACACCTGGCCGGCGCGCATGATGCGCACGACGTGGCTGTCGCAGTTCAGGCAGGTGGGCCGGCTGAGCGGCGACGGCACGACCTCGCCGCCCGCCACGTACACCACGTACTCGGCGCCCTTCGCGTCGCGGTGGTGCTCGATCTCGTACGCCTGCTCCCAGCCGTTCCCGCAGCGCATGCAGGCGAAGGAATACGACTCGTGGACGACGGCCGACGCCGTGCCGCGGCGCCCGGTCTGTTCGGTGACCTGACCGGCGGCGACACCGCCGGGCTGTCCTGTGGTCTCACTCATGCCAGCTCCTCTTGTCCGCTGGACAAGCACCTCCGTCGGCGGGATTCCCCTGGACCGCGCCGACCCGCCGGAGGCGAGGGGCGGGTGCGCCCCTTCGTCCAGTGGACGCTTCTCCCGGCGCGAACGCATCCGGCCTGTCGAGTGTTGGAGGCGTTTTGGCCTTTCCTTGTGGGAACGCTCCCGTCACACGGCCTGGTCTTTGCTTTTCACGATAGTCCTTTGCCCTTCTATGGGCCGCTTCGTCGGGCGTCCTTCCCCGTGGACCGCTTCACGGACCGCTTCACGCGCCGCTCCGTTCGGCGTTCTTCGCCGCCACGACCGCGTCGAAGACGTCCCGCTTGGGGATCCCCGCCTCGCCGGCGACGGCGGCGATGGCCTCCTTGCGCCGCTCCCCCGCCTCCTCGCGCACCCGCACCCTGCGCACCAGCTCGGCGGCGTCCAGCTCCTCGGCCGCCCTCTCGGGGGCGCCCTCGACGACCACGGTGATCTCGCCGCGGACACCCTCGGCGGCCCAGGCGGCCAGCTCGCCCAGCGGGCCGCGCTTGACCTCCTCGTACGTCTTGGTCAGCTCGCGGCAGACGGCGGCCCGCCGCTGGGTGCCGAAGACCTCCGCCATGGCGGCGAGGGTGTCGTCGAGCCGGTGGGGCGCCTCGAAGTAGACGAGCGTGCGGCGTTCCTCCGCGACCTCCCGCAGCCGGGACAGGCGCTCGCCCGCCTTCCTGGGCAGGAAGCCCTCGAAGCAGAAGCGGTCGACGGGCAGGCCGGACAGCGCGAGCGCGGTGAGCACGGCGGAGGGGCCGGGGACGGCGGTGACCTTGATGTCCTTCTCGACCGCGGCCGCGACCAGCCGGTAGCCGGGGTCCGAAACGGACGGCATCCCCGCGTCGGTCACGAGCAGGACCCGCGCCCCGCCGGCGAGCGCCTCGACGAGTTCCGGGGTCCGGGCGGCCTCGTTCCCCTCGAAGTACGACACGATCCGCCCCGTGGGCTGGACGCCGAGGGCCTGGGTGAGCCGGCGCAGCCTGCGGGTGTCCTCGGCGGCGACGACGTCGGCCCCGGTCAGTTCCGCCGCCAGCCGGGGCGGTGCGTCGGAGATGTCGCCGATGGGAGTGCCTGCCAACACAAGGATTCCTGTCACGGTCCCATCCTCGCAGGGGTGCGGTCCGGCAAGCTCGTCCGGCCGGAAGGACCCATGCACGGGACTCCCACAGAGCTGTTCCCTACGATGGCGCGGTGACCAGTACCGCGTCCTCCACGGACACCCGGCAGGGCCAGGCCGCCGACGCTCAGCGGCCGTCGTGGCAGCAGAGGCTGCGCCGCTTCGGCTACACGGCGCCGCCCCGAAGTGATGTACGCGACCGGCTCGTGCCGCCGTACGCCCAGCCAGGCCCCGGGATCTGGGCCGCGCTCGGGCTGCGCCAGGGGGTCGCGGACCGTTTCAACCGCTGGTCGGGCTGGACGGGCCCGCTCCTGGTGACCCTGTTCGCCGGGTTGCTGCGGTTCTGGAACCTGGGCAGTCCGAAGGCGGTGATATTCGACGAGACGTACTACGCGAAGGACGCCTGGGCGCTCTTCCACCGCGGCTACGAGGTCAACTGGGCCAAGGAAGCCAACAGTCTGATCCTGCAGAACAACGGGAACGTGCGGGTCCCGAGCGACGCCGCCTACGTCGTCCACCCGCCGGTCGGCAAGTACGTCATCGGGCTCGGCGAGTGGATGTTCGGCTTCAACCCCTTCGGCTGGCGCTTCATGACGGCGCTGCTCGGCACGCTGTCGGTGCTGCTGCTGTGCCGGATCGGGCGCCGGCTGTTCCGCTCGACGTTCCTCGGCTGCCTCGCGGGCCTGCTGATGGCGGTGGACGGCCTGCACTTCGTGATGAGCCGCACCTCGCTGCTCGACGGTGTGCTGATGTTCTTCGTGCTGGCGGCCTTCGGGGCCCTGGTCGTGGACCGCGACAAGGCGCGGGCCAGGCTGGCCGCCGCGCTGCCCGTCGACGAGTACGGCTCGGCCCGTCCCGACGCGCACGTCGCCGAGACGACCCGTCTGGGCTGGCGGCCCTGGCGCTGGACGGCGGGCCTGATGCTGGGCCTGGCCATCGGCACCAAGTGGAACGGGCTGTACGTCCTCGCCGCGTTCTGCGTGATGGCGGTCCTGTGGGACGTGGCCTCGCGCCGGGTCGCGGGCGCCCGGCACCCCTACCTGGCGGCGCTCAGGCACGACACCGGCATCACGTTCCTGGCCACGGTCCCGGTCGCGCTGTCCGTGTACCTGGTGTCCTGGACCGGCTGGATCATGTCGGCGGACGACGGCAAGGGCGGCTACTTCCGCAACTGGGCCGCGACGGACGGCAGGGGCGGCAACTGGACCTTCCTCCCGGACTGGCTGCGCAGCCTGTGGCACTACGAGCACGAGGTCTACAAGTTCCACGTCGGGCTGTCGTCGCCGCACACCTACCAGTCCAACCCGTGGAGCTGGCTCGTCATGGGCCGCCCGGTCTCGTACTTCTACGAGTCCCCGCTGCCCGGCAAGGACGGCTGCCCCGCCGACGCCGGCGGCAAGTGCGCCCGTGAGGTGCTGGCGCTCGGCACGCCCCTGCTGTGGTGGGCCGCCTGCTTCGCGATCCTCTACGTGCTGTGGCGCTGGGCCTTCCGCCGCGACTGGCGGGCGGGCGCCATCGCCTGCGGCGTCGCGGCCGGCTACCTCCCCTGGTTCATGTACCAGGAGCGCACGATCTTCTTCTTCTACGCCGTCGTCTTCCTGCCGTTCCTCTGCCTCGCCGTGGCGATGATGATCGGCGCGATCCTCGGCCCGCCCGGCTACGCGGAACGCCGGCGCGTCATCGGCGCGGCCGGAGCGGGCGTCCTGGTCCTCCTGATCCTCTGGAACTTCATCTACTTCTGGCCCCTGTACACGGGAACGGCGATCCCGATCGAACAGTGGCGGTCACGGATGTGGCTGGATACCTGGGTGTAGACCGACCCGACTGGCCGAAAAGAAACGCGGAGGGGGGGGCGCGGTCCCCGTTGGAAGGTTAGCCGCCCCCGGTTGGGGGAAAG
>NZ_JBHYPZ010000017.1:41722-50668 GCF_042746485.1 Streptomyces sp. NPDC058751
CCGTTTGGTTTTTGTTTCCTGGGTCTAACCCCCCCCCCCCGCCCTCAAATAAACGCCGTCGGGATCGCGTTTACCGTGGTCCCGTTCGCCGCCTCCGCGTTTCGGGCTAACGATTCGGCGAAGATCCGCGCCAACACCCCTTCCCATGCCTAGAGTTCGAGGTGAGCCGACTTTTCTGAACGCGTTCAGAAGTTCGGAGGAGGGGTCGCGGGGAGGGGTTCGCGCGATGCGCAAAGGAGCCAAGGTCGCCGTCGTGGGCGGTGTGCTGGCGGCGATGGTGGGCGGCGCCGGGTACGGCGCCTACAACGTGGTGACGGCGATCAGCGGCGACGGCGCCGCGGGCGGACCCGCTCCGGTGAGGACCGGTCCGCCGAGCGGCGCCGAGGTCGAGGAGGCGAGCCGCGCGTTCTTCGCGGCCTGGGAGAAGGGCGACGCGTCGAAGGCCGCCACGTACACGAACTACGCGACGAACGCCGAGGGACTGCTCGCCGGCTTCCACGACGACGCGCACCTGACCGACGTGAAGATCACCCCGGGCACCGCGTCCGGGGCGCGGGTGCCGTTCTCCGTCAAGGCCACGGTGTCGTACGACGGGAAGAGCAAGCCGCTCGCGTACGACTCCGAACTGACCGTCGTGCGCGGCGAGACCACCGGGAAGGCCCTGGTCGACTGGAAGCCCTCCGTCGTCCACCCGGAGCTGAAGGACGGGGACACCCTGGTCACGGGCGAGTCGGCGAGCCCGGCGATCGAGGCCGTGGACCGGAACGACGTCGTCCTGACGAAGGAGAAGTACCCGTCCCTGGGGCCGATCCTCGACGCGCTCCGGGGGAAGTACGGCGACAAGGCCGGCGGCACGCCCGGCATCGAGCTCTCGATCCGGCACGCCGCCGAGGGCACCGGCGGCGACACGACCCTGGTCACGCTCGCGAAGGGGCGGGCGGGCAAGGTCCGCACGACCCTCAGCGCGAACGCGCAGGCCGCCGCGGAGAAGGCCGTCACCCGGTACGCCGAGTCCTCCGTCGTGGCGGTGAAGCCCAGCACCGGCGAGGTGCTCGCCGTCGCCAACCACCGGAAGGACGGCTTCAACGCGGCCTTCCTCGGCAAGCTCGCGCCCGGCTCCACGATGAAGATCATCAGTGCGGCGACCCTCATCGACAACGGCATCACGACGGCGAACGGCCCCGCGCCCTGCACGGACACGGCGACCTGGCAGAGCCAGACCTTCCACAACCTCAAGGGCATGCAGCCACAGGAGAACGCCACGCTCTCCGACAGCTTCGCGCGCTCGTGCAACACCGCCTTCGTGAAGTACGCGGACGAGGTGAAGGTCGACTCCCTCACCGCCGAGGCCCAGCAGCGCTTCGGACTCGGGCGGAACGACTGGAAGACCGGCATCGAGTCCTTCGACGGCTCGGTGCCCGCCTCCGGCGGCCCGGACACGGCGGCCAACATGATCGGCCAGGGCCAGGTCCAGATGTGCCCGCTGAACATGGCGTCGGTGACCGCCACCGCGATGACGGGCGTCTTCCGGCAGCCGGTCATCGTGCCGCGCTCCCTCGACGACCGGGAGCTGGCCACCGCGAAGGGCCTGTCCGCCGGTACGGTCGCCCAGCTGCGCGCGATGATGAACCGCACGGCCGTCAGCGGCACCGCGGCCCGGGTGATGGCGGGGCTGGGCGGCAGCATCGGGGCCAAGACCGGCTCCGCCGAGGTCGACGGCCAGGCCACGTCCAACAGCTGGTTCACGGGGTACCGCGACGATGTCGCGGCCGCCGCCATGACCCAGGAGGGCGGCCACGGCGGAGACGCGGCCGGTCCGATCGTCGCAGCTGTGCTACGAACGGGCGGCTGAAGTCGCTCCGTACGGAACGGGACTCTAGGGTGGTGCCTCTCGTCGATGAGCGAGAGGCACGGGGGCACCACGGAGCACCAGGGGACGGCGGAGGACAGAGGGCTGTGGGCAAGAGAAGGCGCGTCGCCGAGCGACGGAAGACGAGGCAGCCCGCCGTACTCGGCGGGGTGGTCGCCGTGGCCGTCGTCGGCGGGGCGCTGGGCGCCTACAGCCTCTACGGCAGCGGGGCGTCGGCCGACGAGGGGGTCACGGCCGGCACCCGCAAGGCCGTCAAGAAGGGCCCGCTGTCGGCCGCCGAGGTCACCATGGCGTCCACCGCCTTCCTGAACGCCTGGCAGAGCGGCGACGTCGGCCGGGCGGCCGCGGCGACCGACGACCCGTCCGCCGCCACGACCGCGCTGACCGGCTTCGGCAAGGACGCCCGCATCAGCGACGTCACCCTGACCCGCGGCAAGCGCTCGGGCGCCGACATCCCCTTCACCGTCAAGGCCACCGTCACCCACAAGGACACGGCCAAGCCGCTGTCGTACACCTCGAAGCTGACGGTCGTGCGGCGGGCCGGGGACGGCACGGCGCTGGTCGGCTGGAAGCCGTCGGTGGTCCACCCCGACCTGCGGGACGGCGACCGGCTGGTGACCGGCGCGGCCGGGACACCGCCGGTCACCGCCCTCGACAGCAAGGGCGGTGAGCTGACCGCCGCCAAGTACCCCTCCCTGGGCACGGTCCTCGACGGGCTGCGCGAGAAGTACGGCAAGACGGCCGGCGGCAAGGCGGGCATCGAGCTGCGCGTGGTCCGCAAGGCCGCGGCGAAGGGCGCCCAGAAGACCCCCGACAAGACCCTGCTGACGCTCAGCGCGGGCACGCCGGGCAAGGTGCCGACGACGCTCAGCCCGACCCTCCAGGCGGAGGCCGAGCGCCTGGTGGCCACCAAGCCCAAGTCGTCGGTGGTCCTGATGCGGCCCTCGACGGGCGAGATCCTCGCCGTCGCGAACACCGGCCACGGCTTCAACACGGCCTTCCAGGGCTCTCTCGCGCCCGGCTCCACGATGAAGGTCATCACGGCGTCGATGCTCTTCGAGAAGGGCCTCGCCTCGGCGAACAAGCCGCACCCCTGCCCCAAGACGTCGACGTACGGCGGCTGGAAGTTCCACAACGACGACGACTTCGAGATCAAGAACGGCACGTTCAAGGCGAGCTTCGCGCGGTCCTGCAACACGGCCTTCATCTCCCAGGCCAAGAAGCTGAAGGACGACGACCTGACCAAGCAGGCCCAGCAGGTCTTCGGTCTGGGCCTGAACAACTGGGCCATCGGCGTTCCCTCGGCGGACGGCTCGGTGCCGGTGCAGAGCGCGGCGCAGATGGCCGCCGAACTGATGGGCCAGGGCGGGGTCCGCATGAACCCGCTGAACATGGCGTCCGTCGCCTCCACGGTCAAGTCCGGCACCTTCCGCCAGCCCTACCTGGTCTCCGCGTCGGTCGATCACCGCACGCTGGCCAAGGCGTCCCGCACCATGTCCGCGAGCACGCTCGCCCAGCTCCGCGAGGTCATGCAGTACACGGCCGCGGCCGGCACCGCGGCCGAGGCCATGTCCGGACTCGGCCCCGACTTCGGCGCCAAGACCGGCTCCGCCGAGGTCGACAACCAGAAGGAGCCCAACGGCTGGTTCACCGCGTGGAAGGGCGACCTGGCGGGAGCCGGCGTGGTCCAGCAGGGCGGCCACGGCGGCAGCACGGCGGGCCCGCTGGTGGCAGCCCTCCTGAAGGCGGGCAGCACCGGCTGACGCCCTTCCCCCGGTACGCGGGGTCCGGCGGGTGGGGTCCGGCCTGCCGGGGTCCGGTCGCGTGGGGTGTACACCGACCGCTAGCGTGCCGTACATGAACGTCACCGATGACAACGCCGACGAGGGCCGGCCCTCCGTCGTGAGCGGCCCCGACCCCCTTTTCGCCGAGGCCCTGCGGGAGCTGGGTCTCGACGAGGTGATCGGACGGGTCCGGCGCTTCCCCGACACGGCCCGCACCACCGCCGAGGCCGCCGCGGCGATCGGCTGCGAGCCCAGCCAGATCTGCAAGTCGCTGTTCTTCGCGGCGGACGGGGTCCCGGTGCTGGTGCTGCTGGACGGCTCGGCGCACGTCGGCATGGAGCTCGTGCGGCAGGAACTGGGCGCCGACAAGCTCACCCGGGCCGGGGGCCGGCTCGTACGGGAGTCGACCGGGTACGGACCCGGCGCCGTGCCGCCCTTCGGGCACCGTACGAGGATCCGCGTCCTGGTGGACCGTTCACTGCTCGCCCACGACACGGTGTGGACCTCGGCGGGCACCCCGTTCACCGTCTTCCCGATGGACCCGAAGAGCCTGATCGCGCACGCGGACGGCACGCTGGTGGACGTGCGCGAACCGATGGCGTGACGCCGCCCGTTCGGCAGCCGTCGTCCCGCCGTCCCCTGACGCCGAGGACACAGGACGGCGAGTCAACAGTCCGCAATCCCTAACACTCTTTCCGAGCAATTGGGTTGGTGCGACGGTGTGCGGTGCCGGGCCCCCTCCACAGTGCTCCCGCGCCGCACACCGAACAGCAAACCGCCCTCCCGCAAGGCCAGTTGACGCCCAGGCCGGGCCCGGCTCCTCCGCGGAACGCGTACGGCTTCCGTGCGCCGACCATCTGACGCTACTGCTAGTGTTCACGCCGTCACGCTAGGCAACTAGCCATCACGTGTAAGCAATGGAGAACCGAGGGTTCCATGCGTAAGTTTCAGCAGGTCGTGTTCGCAGCAGCAGTAGCGGCCGGTGGCCTGTCCGCCGTCGGCGCCGGAACGGCTGTCGCCGACACCCATGACCACGGACCGCGGGCGTTGAACCTCTACCGCCCGTACCAGGAGTGCAGCCCGCAGACGGTGGTGGAGAACGACATCCCGATCGGAGTGCTCGGTCTCGGTCAGACCCTGGACACCACCTGCGGCCAGTACAACAAGGCCTTCACCCGCTGAGGTCGGCGACGCCGTCGTCGCGACGGTCGGCACGGGATCCCTTCGGGGCGACCCGAAGGGATCGAAAGCCGCCGGAGCCCACGGAGGGGCGAGGCAGGACTCGAGGGGGGAACGGCGCCCGGGGCGCCCGCACTAAGGACACGCATCACATGTTCAGCAGGAAGAAGATCGCTGCCCTCTCGGGGCTCATCGGCGGCCTCGCCGTGGCGTCCACGGGCCTCACGTACGCGCACGCCGCGGCAGGCCCGGGGACTTGCACCCGGAACGCCCAAGGGGACGTCATCTGCGTGCAGCACATCCAGGGCAAGAGCGCCGAGCGCGGCCTCATCCCCCACCAGGAGACCTGCCTGCCGGTGCAGCGCGTGACGCTGCCCGCCGCCATGGGCACCGGCTCGACACAGATCGGCCCCCAGGTGACCTGTTCGCCCACCACGTCCGGCTCGCCCCGGCAAGCCGGCGGGGAGCACGGGCTGCCCGAGCTCCTCCCCTGAGAAGCACGTCGGCCGAACACCACCCCACGACCCCATCGGCGCTCTACCCCGTACGGGGGCTCCGACACGACATGGGATGCAAATCCCCGATCGATTATGCCTGGCGTGCTTACGTTTACGGAAAGTGGCCGTTCCGGGCGGTGCGCTGAGCGATACCCCGTGGTGCAGGTAGCCCGGACGCCGAATTCGCGTCCGGGCTACAAACATCCCGCCGGCGAACGAATATTTCATCGCTTGACCTTTTCGGCGCGAACAATTCCGACCGATAAAGGACTATCCGATCCTCCACCCCAAAGGAATGCAACGCATGCTCTTTTCACAGAAGACTGCGGCTGTCGCGGCATTCGCCGGAAGTCTCGCCGCCATCTGCCTCGGCGCCACACACGCACAGGCCGAGGGAAAGACGGTCGCCTGCCCCACCACCGAGCAGAAGGACGTCGTGTGCGTCCAGAAGAATGAGACGTACACCGACAAGGACGGCACGCACGTCATCAAGCAGGACCAGCAGTGCTCGACAAAAGACCGGCCGAACGTGGTCACGCAGCAGGACCGGCTCCTGGAAGGCGGATCCGTCAAAGCGGGGCCGGTCGTGGACTGCTCCAACACCGCGAAGCTGCCCGAGGGGTTCAGGAAGCCGCACATCGGCATCTGAGCGCTCACGGAAAATGCCGGTCCGAGGGGAAGGATTCCCCCGGACCGGCATTTCGCTTCCCGGCCGTCTTCGACGACGGCTCGGCCGCCGTGGTGCGGCGGCCTCACGGCAACGGCCTTCACGTCGGTCCCGTGCTTCCGTGACGGAGCACAGGACCGGGCGAAGGCCGTTGCCGTGTTCGGAACTCGGGGATCAGCCGCCGAACGTGTTGTTGCAGCCCTGCTTGGAACCGAGGGAAGTGGCCTGGCCACCCGGGTCGCCCTCGCCGTTGAGCAGGTTGCCGCCCAGCCCGTTGGCGATGCCGACGTTCCCGAGGATGTCGACGTTCAGGTCGTGCGACTTGCAGGTCGAGCTCTGCGTGACGCTGAGGCTGTCGCCGCCGACGTCGTAGCCGCCGGCGTGGGCCGTGCCGCCGACGAGACCGAGGCCGCCGATGGCGGCGATCAGGACCGCGACGTTGCGAAGCTTGCGCATTTCATCTCCGTGTGGGGGAAGTTCGGAAGTGGTGTGGCGTACGTGAAAGGTCCCGGCACTTCGCCAGAAGCCAGTGCCGGGACCTTTCATGATTCGGCGTCATTCAACGCCTGAGGGGACTTCAGAAGGCGCTGTTGTTGCAGCCCTGGCTGGAGCCGAGGTGGGTGGCCTGGCCGCCCGGGTTGCCTTCGCCGTTGAGGGCGTTGCCCAGCAGGCCGTTCAGAACGCCGACGTTCCCGAGGACGTCGAGGTTCAGGTCGTGCGACTTACAGGTGGAGCTCTGCGTGACGCTGACCTGGTCGTCGCCGACATCCTGACCAGCGGCGTGGGCCGTGCCGCCGACGAGTCCGAGGCTGCCGAGGGCGGCGACCAGGACCGCAACGTTGCGAAGCTTGCGCATTTCATCTCCGTGTGGGGGTGTTGAGCTTTTTGCGATCCGTGGGTAGATCGCGGTTACGGGAAGAACAATAGCGACAAAAGCCGTGAAGCAGACAACGACACGCTGACTTCATGTCGCCGATCAGGCACCGAAAGCCGTCAGTGATGCTGCACGTTGGAGAAAGAGTTCGCCTGGTTGTTGACCTGGGTGCACTCGACGCCCTTGGTCTGGGATTCGGCGAGCAGGGCGATCGGGACGTTCGCGTCGAGCAGGGTCTGCGGGCTGCACTCCTGGGACGGACGGAACAGGTTGGTCTGCCCCGCCGAAGCGCCCTGCTGCCGCTGCGGCGCGTCAGAGAGCCGCGGGCTGAACTGCGGGTTCAGCTGCGGGCTGAGCTGCGGGGAGACCTGGGTGCCACGCGACGGCGCCATCTGCTGCGGCGCCGGCGAGCCGTAGGTCTGCGTGGTCGCCTGGGCGGAGGACGCCGAGGCCGCCTGGGCGTCGGCCTGCGAAGCCGCCTGCGGCGCAACGCCGTTGGGGGCGGACTGGGTGACGGCGAAGCTCGAGCCGACGCCGACACCGGACAGACCGCCGGCCGTTGCGGCGACGAGCGCGATCTTGTGAAGCATACGCATGAGTTTCCTCGGCTCTTCAATTGACCTGTGCACGGAAAGAATTGACCTGTGCACGGAAGCTGATGTGCCGATGGGGCAGCGCAGCCTTCGCTGTCCCTCTGCTCCATTCGGCCGCGATGGGCCATCCCTATCGCCCCGTGGGGAACGAAGAAAACACGGCCCCGAAACGGGGGCCGATATGTGGTCACCCATTTGATGCGGCGCGCGAGCCGTGACGCCCGGGCGTGTTGACGGCAAACGGGTGACGCCCCGTCGAGTGCCGTGACCGCGGCGCCGAAACCTCGTTGCCCGATACGAAGTCCGCGTGCTCCTCGAGACAACCGTAGCCTCCGGCACGATGCGGGTGACGCACCAAAACGCACGCGTGACCGCGATGCGAGTGACGCACCAACTGCACGCGTGACCGCATCGAATGCAATGGACTCACATCTCAGGCAACCAAGGACCGAGGGTTTCATGCGGAAGCTTCACAAGGCCGCGCTCATCGTCGCAGCGGCCAGCGGTTTGGCCGGCATCGGCGCCGGCGGCAGCTTTGCCGACTCACCGGAGGGACGCACCGGTTCCACCCCGGCGTCGGTTCCGGATCAGCCGGCCGCTCCGGCCGCGGCTCCCCAGCCGGCCTCGCAGGCGGCCCCGTCAGGAGCACAGCAGACCGGATACGCCTCGGCCTCGGCCTCGTCGCAGGGAACGGCCCAGGCATCCAGCTCGCCGAACACGCAACAGGCCGCGCCCGCGCAGCCGGTGCAGGCCGCGCCCGCGCCCGCGCCCGCGCCCGCACAGGTCGTACCGCAGGTCGTGCCCCAGGTCATGCCGCAGGTGGCCCCGCAGGTGGCGGTGCCCCAGGTACCCGGCGCGGAGCCCCCGATGGTTGTCGCCCCCCAGGTGAACCCGCAGCTCAACCCGAAGGTGAACCCGCTCGTCGACCCGACGATCACGCCCGCGAGCGCACCGGAACTGGCGCCGGTCGCCCTCGGGCAGATCGCGGCACCTCCCGTCGGGCAGCTGGGACTTCCCCGGCTCGGCTGACAGCCCGCCCCCGCACGTCCTCGGTCCCGACCCGACGGGTCGGACACCCGCACTTCCTCCTAGGAGCTTCACATGCGCAAGTTGCACAAGGCAGTTCTCCTGACCGCCCTCCTCGGCAGCGTCAGCGCCCTGGGTGTCAACACGGCTTCCGCGTACGGTGATTACGGCGATTCGGGCCACGACACCGACACCATCGACATCACGCAGGGCGTCGAGTGCCGCTCGCACGACATGAACATCGAGGTGCTCGGCGGCGTCGGCGTCCTCACCGGCGCGGCCGCCAACCTGCTGAACGGAGAAGGGGCCGCGGGCGCGCAGAAGAGCCACCTCGGTTCCGAGATGGGCTGCAACAACCGGGCGGGCTGACCGACCTCCCACTAGCGCTCTCCATTCCGTTGGGGCGGCGGCACCTCTGCATCGAAACGCACGGAGGCGGCGTGGACGCATGAAGCG
>NZ_JBHYPZ010000017.1:50678-77888 GCF_042746485.1 Streptomyces sp. NPDC058751
GTGTGGTTTTGTTTTTTTTTTTTTTTTCTTCGGGGGGGGGGGGGGCCCCCCCTCTCTCTCACACCCGGGGGGGGGGGGGTGCTCCCCACCCCCCCCCCCCCCCGCCTCCGTGCGTTCCTCACCCGCACATCTGCAAACACCGGACGACGGACAGGTCGCTCCACCGTTCGACGTGCCACACCTTCCGCTGGTTTGCAGGCGAAACGGCAGACAACGCCCGCACACGACTCCATGTTGATCAGGCCTGTGTTTTCGACGAGGAGACGCCACTGTGCGAATTTCTGATATTCAGCGCTGCGAGGTCCGGCCTGGACGGCTTGTGGAGTGGGGGTTCAGCCCTGCGACCGTCGCCGCCGCGACGGTGCTGCCGACGGATCCGCGGCCGCCGGCGTACATCCAGGAGTCACACATCAGAACGGCGCGATCGGTGCGCGAGGACGGCTTGTTCGTGCCGACCTGGCTCGGCACGGCCTTCGACCTGCCCGGCCGAGTGGACCTCGACGCGCTGGAACGGGCCCTGCGCGACTGGACACTGCGTCACGAGACGCTGCGCAGCGGGTTCAGGTGGGTGGGCGACGAGATGCACCGGTTCACCCTCGACCAGGACGACGTCACGCTCCACCGCGAAGTGGTGGGCGACTTCACCGACGCGGACCTGCTGGCCGAGCATCTGCAAGACCGTTTCGACGACGCGGCGGACGCTCTCGGCTGGCCCAACCTCATCTACGCGGCGGTCGTCCGCGAGGACTCCACCAGCGTGTACCTGGCATTCGACCACACCAACGTCGACGCCTACTCGCTGCAGCGCATCCCGTACGAGGTGCGGGAGCTGTACACGGCACGTGCCGCGGGGCGGCCCCACGCCTCCGCACCGGTCGCGAGCTATGTGGACTTCTGCGAGCAGGAGCGGGCGAACGCGAACGCCATCGACGACACGCACGCGATCGTCACGCGCTGGCGGGAGTTCATCGGCCGGTGCGACGGAAGGCTTCCCGAGTTCGCCGTCGATCTGGGCCTGCGGCCCGGAGACCCCCTGCCCGTCCAGAAGCTGATGCGTGAGCCGCTCGTGGACGCGGACGCGGCCGCGGCGTTCGAGACGTACTGCCGGCCCTACGGCGGCAGCCTGGTGGGTGTCCTGGCCGCGACCAGCCTCATCGTCCACGAACTCGGCGGGCAACCGGTCTACCGCACGGTCGTGCCGTTCCACACCCGGCTGAAGTCCGTGTGGTCGGACTCCGTGGGCTGGTACGTCGGCGGCGCGCCGATCGAGGTGCCCGCGGCACGGGACTTCGACGCCGCGCTCGCCTCGGTCCGGGCCCAGTTGCAGGCCAACCGGTCGTTGGCGCGCATTCCCCTGGCCCGGGTACTGCGCCTCCTGGGCGAGGACTTCCGCCCCACGTCGCCCGACCTGTACTCGATCGTCTCGTACGTGGACGCCCGTCCCGTTCCCGGTTCGGCCTGCTGGAGCGAGCAGAAGGCCTACGGGCTGCTCCGCGTGTCGTACGGCGATCAGGTGTGCGCCTGGGTCAACCGGCTGCACGAGGGGCTGTGGATCGCGTGCCGCTACCCGGACACGGACATCGCCTCCAAGAACGTGCGCCTTTACACCGAGAAGCTTCGAGAGCTGATCGCCTCGGTCCGTCCCGCGAACTTCCGGGCCGTCGTGGGGCGATGACGCGCGCCGCCCGCGGCTACGCGGTGACGGACGCGCGTACCGCTCGTACCAGGGCCTGGGCCCGCGGGTCCGCCGTCACGCTCTTGCGGAAGCCGTTGGTGACGTAGCCGAACGCGATGCCGGACTCGGGGTCGGCGAAGCCGAGGGCGCCGCCGCGGCCGGGGTGGCCGAAGGAGCCCGGGGAGAGCAGCGGCGAGGCTCCGCCGTGGAGCATGTAGCCGAGGCCGAAGCGGGTGTTGACGACGAGGACCCGGTCGGGCCCCGCGGACTGTTCCGTCCGCGCGGCCGACAGCGTCTCCGGTGTGAACAGCCGGACGCCGTCCACCTCTCCGATCAGCGCGGCGTAGAAGCGGGCGAGGCCGTCGGCGGTGGCGACGCCGTTCGAGGCGGGGAGGACGGCGGCGCGGTAGGCGGGATCGTTCTCGTCGGGCATCGGGGTGATCGCGGCGAAGGCACGGCGGGTGAGGCTGCCGGGGTCGGCGTACGCGTCGGAGACGGCCCGCTTGGGGCGGGTCCTGAGCCCGCCCGGCGCGGCCGGCGCCTCGGTCTGCGCGACCCGGCCCGCCCGGCCGGCCGCCTCCGCCGGAAGCCCGACCCACAGGTCGAGGTCCAGCGGCCGGGCCAGCTCCTCCGCGATCCACCGGCCGATCGTGCGCCCGGTGACGCGCCGGACCAGCTCGCCCGTCAGCCAGCCGTACGTCTGCGCGTGGTACCCGTGCTCGGCCCCGGGCTCCCAGGCGGGCGTCTGGGCGGCCATCGCCGCGGCCGTGAGATCGGGGTCGGCGGCCTCGGCGGGGGTGAGCGGGCGGTCGACGGCGGGGACCCCGGCCCGGTGCGCGAGCAGATGCCGTACGCGCGTGCGCTCCTTGCCGTGCGCCTTGTACTCGGGCCAGTAGGCGGCGACCGGCGCGTCCGGGTCGAGCTGTCCCCGCTGGGCGAGGATCAGGAGTACGGCGGCGGCGACGCCCTTCGTCGCGGAGCGCACGATCTGCGCGGTGTCCCGCTCCCAGGGTTCGGTGCCGTCGACGTCCCGGGTGCCGCCCCACAGGTCGACGACCTTGCGTCCGTCGCGGTACACGGTGACGGCCGCGCCCCGGTCCCCGAGGGTCGCGAAGTTGGCCGCGAACGCCTCCCTGACCGGTTCGAAGCCCTCCGCCACTGTGCCGTTCACGTCCACGTCCGTGCTCCCTGTCGCCTCACACTGCCGATAGTGAGTGGAACACGCGTCCGCGGCCTTCGATTCCTAGGGGGGACTAGCCCAGCAGGATCGTGACCTCGATGTTGCCGCGGGTGGCGTTCGAGTACGGGCAGACCTCGTGCGCCTCGGCCACGAGCCTCGCCGCGACTTCCGCGTCGAGGACGGGGAGCGAGACGCTCAGGGCGACCGCCAGCCCGTAGCCGCGCTGCTTGTTGGGGCCGATCCCGACCTTCGCCGCGACCGTGGAGCCGGAGAGGTCGAGGCCGGCGCGGCGACCGACCATGACGAGCGCGTTGTGGAAGCAGGCGCTGAACCCGGCCGCGAAGAGCTGCTCGGGGTTCGTGCCGTCGCCGTCGCCGCCCAGGGCCGGCGGCATCGCGACCTTCAGTTCGAGCTGCCCGTCCTGGCTGGTCACATAGCCGTCGCGGCCGCCGTGCGCGGTCGCCTCGGCGACATACATGATCTTCGTCGGACGAGTGTCGGCAGCGGTGCCGTCGATCACGGAAGGACCTCCTCCGGGCGGGCAACAGAAGGTGACGCACAGATACATCGTGCACGAGTACATGACGCACAAGTGCATGGTGCACAAGGTACTGGCCGGTACGGATCCGGGGAGACCTCGGGGTGCCCATTGGCGATCATGGAATCCGCCCCCGGCTCCACCCCTGGCGGCGGGAACGGCCCGCGCACCGCCGGGTGACCGGCGCGTCGACGGCCCGGCCGCCGCCGGGCGGACCGGCGGGCGTCAGCGGCCGCGTGCCGCCGCGCCCTCCGCGCGTTCGGCCAGCAGGCGCAGCTCCTCGCGCAGGCGCGTGACGTCGGCCTCGCCCAGACCGGTCGCCGTCAGCAGCGCCCGCGGCACCTCCTCGGCGCGCTCCCTGAGCACCTCGCCTCGCCCGGTGAGCGCGACCCGCACCGAGCGTTCGTCGTGCGCCGAGCGCTCCCGGCGGACGAACCCCGCCGACTCCAGCCGCTTGAGCAGCGGCGACATCGTCCCGTAGTCGAGGCGCAGGGCGGCGCCCAGTTCCTTGACCGTGGTCTCGCCGCGCTCCCACAGGACCAGCAGGACCAGGTACTGCGGGTAGGTGAGGCCGAGCTCCTCCAGCAGCGGGCGGTACGCCGCCGTCACGGCCCGCTGGGCGGCGTACAGCGCGAAGCACAGCTGGTCGTCGAGCAGCAGCGACCCGGCCGGCGGCCCGACGTCCTCTTGTTTCGTCACGCTCCCATTGTCACGGCGCGTGTCACGGAACGCGGGTCGAACCCGAAGGGCAGTTCCAGGCGGTGGGTGCGCATGAGGTCGTCGTCGGAGAGGACGTCGCCGGTCGCGCCGTCGGCGACGATCACCCCGTCGCTGAGGACGAGGGAGCGGGGGCACAGTTCGAGGGCGTAGGGCAGGTCGTGGGTGACCATGAGGACCGTGACGTCCAACGAGCGCAGGATGTCCGCGAGTTCACGGCGGGAGGCGGGGTCGAGGTTGGAGGAGGGCTCGTCGAGGACGAGGATCTCCGGCTCCATCGCCAGCACCGTCGCGACGGCGACCCGGCGCCGCTGCCCGAAGGACAGGTGGTGCGGCGGGCGGTCGGCGAACGCCTCCATGCCCACGCGCTCCAGGGCCGTGCGGACGCGTTCCTCCAGTTCGGCGCCCTTCATGCCCGCGGCGGCCGGCCCGAAGGCCACGTCCTCGCGCACGGTCGGCATGAAGAGCTGGTCGTCCGGGTCCTGGAAGACGATGCCGACCCTGCGCCGGATCTCCGCCATGTGCTGCTTGCCGACCGGGAGTCCGGCGACCGTCACCGTTCCGGCGCCGCCGGTCAGGATGCCGTTGAGGTGCAGGACGAGGGTGGTCTTGCCGGCGCCGTTCGGGCCGAGGAGCGCGACGCGCTCGCCGCGCCCGATCCGGAAGTCCACGCCGAACAGGGCCTGGTGCCCGTCCGGATAGGCGAACGCGAGGCCGGAGACCTCCAGAGAAGTTGCAGCAGACATCACAGCGTCCATCCCAACAGGCATACGACGAGGGCGGCGAGCGGAAGGGCGAGGGCGTACGACCACTGCGCCCGGGACGCGGTCACCTCGTCGATGACGGGCATGGAACCGGCGTACCCCCGGCTCACCATGGCCAGGTGCACGCGTTCCCCGCGTTCGTAGGAGCGGATGAACAGGGCGCCCGCCGTTTTCGCGAGCACTCCCCAGTGCCGCACCCCGCTCGCCTCGAAGCCGCGTGACTCCCGGGCGATCCGCATGCGCCGCATCTCGTCGGTGATGACGTCGCCGTAGCGGATCATGAAGGAGGCGATCTGGACGAGGAGCGGGGGGAGCTTCAGCCGCTGGAGGCCGAGGAGCAGTTCGCGCAGTTCCGTCGTGGAGGCCAGCAGGACGGAGGCGGCGACGCCGAGGGTGCCCTTGGCGAGGACGTTCCAGGCGCCCCACAGGCCGTCGGCGCTCAGGGACAGACCCAGCACGTCCACCCGTTCGCCCTCGGCCACGAAGGGCATCAGCACCGCGAACGCGACGAACGGGACCTCGATCAGGAGCCTTTTCAGCAGGACCCCGGCCGGTACGCGGGCCTGGCGTGCGACCACCGCCAGCAGCACGGCGTACAGCGCGAACGCCCACATCGCCTCGCGCGGGGTGGAGACGACCACGACCACGAAGGCGAGCGTGGCTGCGAGCTTGGTGTGCGGCGGCAGTACGTGCACGGGCGAGTGCCCGTGCACGTACAGCTTATGAGCGTGCCCCGCTCCCACGTCAGGCGGTTCCCGCCACGGAGGCGGTCGAGGTGTCGTCCGTACGGCGCCTGCGGACCGCCCAGAAGACGCCGGTGCCCGCGACGACCGTGACACCGACGCCGATCACCCCGGCGAGACCGCCGGAGAGGCGGGCGTCGGAGACGTCCTTGACGCCGTAGTCGGCGAGCGGCGAGTCCTCGGCCGCGTGCGCCTCGACCTTCGCGTCGATGCCCTTGTCCTTGGCGACCTTCTCCAGGCCGTCGGGGCTCGCGGAGGCGTAGAAGCTGACGAATCCGGCGAGGACGAGGGAGGTGACCAGGCCGGTGATCCACACCTTGCGGTGCGAGGAGGGGGCGGCGGGGGCGTCGGCCTCGGGGGTGTCGACGAGTTCGCCGTTGACCCGCAGCTTGAGCTTCTGCTGGAGGCCGCGGGCGCCGTACACGAGGTCGGGCCGCACCGCGATGACGGCGCCGACGGTGAGCGCGGTGATCGCGGCCTCGCCGATGCCGATGAGGACGTGGACGCCGACCATGGCCGTGGCGACCTTGGTGATCGCGATGTCGGTGGTGCCGCCGACCGCGTAGAGGAGGGTGAAGGCGGCGGCCGCGGCCGGGACGGAGAGCAGCGCGGCGGCGAAGGACGCGGTGGTGACCGAGCGCCGCGTGCGGGGCAGCACCTTCACCAGGCCGCGGAAGACGGCGTACGAGACGACCGTGGTGACGACGGCCATGACGGTGATGTTCACGCCGAGCGCGGTGAGGCCGCCGTCGGCGAAGAGGATGCCCTGCATGAGCAGGACGACGGAGACGCAGAGGACTCCGGTGAAGGGGCCGACGAGGATGGCGGCCAGGGCGCCGCCGAGCAGATGTCCGCTGGTCCCGGCGGCGACCGGGAAGTTCAGCATCTGCACGGCGAAGATGAAGGCGGCGACCAGGCCGGCGAGCGGCGCGGTCCGTTCGTCGAGTTCGCGGCGGGCGCCCCTCAGGCTCACGGCGACGGCGCCTGCGGCGGCCACGCCTGCGACCGCGGAGACCGGGGCATTGATGAATCCGTCAGGTACATGCACTGTCCGATAATAGTGCCTTGTTGCGAACGACTTGCAAGAGCAAGGAAGCGCGAACAATTCGCGACGGACCGGCGCACGGAAGCAGTCCACGGGTGACCGGCGGGCGCGCGGGAGCGGTTCACCGCCCCGGAGGCCCGCCGCGCCCGAGGCGGATGCGGCCGCCGCGCACATGGACCCGCCCTGGCCGGGCAGGCGTTCCCCGGGGAAGGGGTACGGACGGCCGGAGAGCGTTTTCCGGGAGATGTGCGACATTGGAGTGGTGACGGAATTCACATATTCCACATAGGTGACGCAGCGTAAGGAGTCGGTACATGCACGCCGTCGAACAGTACGCACGCGCTCATATCGTGACGGACACCGCCGACTCCGCCGACGACGAACACCGGGCCGTCCCCGTGGCCCTCCGGTACGACCCGGAGACGGACCCTCGCCAGGTGCGCGTCACGCTCCCCGGCCCCCACGAGTGGACCTTCGAGCGCAAACTCCTGGAGCAGGGGCTGCGCGTCCCCGTCGACAGCGGCCAGGTCCGCATATGGCCGTGCGGCCGCGTCCAGGCCGTCCTGGAGTTCCACTCGACGCAAGGGGTGGCGGTCGTACAGCTCGACACGAAGGCGCTCATGCGCTTCCTGCGCCGTACGTACATGGCCGCCGCCACGCCGGTGGCCCACTGAGGCACCGCCGGCCGCCGCGCCGACGGCCCGCCGGGGAGCGGCGCGTACGCGAGGGGCCACGTACGCGAGGGACCTCGCCGACGTGTCGGCGAGGTCCCTCACTGAGAACAGCGGTCCGGGGGGCCGGGTCTCAGACGCCGACCAGCTTCCGGTCGGCGTCCCCGTCGAGCGGCTTGTCGTCGAGGTCGCGCAGGCCCTCGCCCTCGACGTCGACGTTCGGCAGCACGCGGTCCAGCCACTTCGGCAGCCACCAGGCCCGCCCGCCGAGCAGCGCGAGCACCGCCGGGACGATCGCCATGCGGACGACGAACGCGTCGAAGAAGACGGCGATGGCGAGACCGAAACCGATCATCTTGATCATCGACTCGCTGGAGCCGATGAACCCGGAGAACACGGCGATCATGATGACGGCGGCGGCCGTGACGACCCGTGCGCCGTGCTTGAACCCGGTGACGATCGCCTGGCCGGGCTTCTCGCCGTGGACGAAGGCCTCCCGCATGCGCGTCACGAGGAACACCTCGTAGTCCATGGCCAGACCGAAGACCACGCCCACCATGAAGATCGGCATCATCGACATGATCGGGCCGGTCTCCTCGACGCCCATCAGGCCCGACAGCCAGCCCCACTGGAAGACCGCGACGACCGCGCCGAGGGCCGCCGTCACGCTGAGCAGGAAGCCGAGGGCCGCCTTCAGCGGGACGAGGATCGAGCGGAACACCACGATCAGCAGCAGGAAGGCGAGACCGACCACGAGCGCGAGGTACGGGACCAGCGCGTCGTTGAGCTTCTGCGAGAAGTCGATGTTCATGGCCGTGGAGCCGGTGACGAGCACCGTCGCGTCCGTGTCGGCCTTGATGTCGGCACCCGCGCCGCGGATCGCGTGGACCAGGTTCTCGGTCGTGACGGAGGACGGCTTCGAGTCGGCGATCACCGTGATCATCGCGGTGTCCCCGGCCTTGTTGGGAGCCGCCGGGCTCACGCTCACGACGCCGTCGAGGTCCTCGATCTCGTCGTGCACCCTGCTGAACACCGTCTTGGGCGCGTCGCTCGCCTTCGCGTCGGCGACGACCATCAGCGGGCCGTTGAAGCCGGGACCGAAGCCCTCGGAGAGCAGGTCGTAGGCGCGGCGCTGGGTGGTGGACACCGGCTGGGAGCCGTCGTCGGGCAGGCCGAGCTGGAGCGAGGCGGCCGGGACCGCGGCCGCGCCGAGGCCGATCACGCCGAGCAGCAGCACCGCGAGCGGGCGGCGGACGACGAAGCTCGCCCAGCGCGTGCCCATGTTGGGCCTGCCCGCCTTCTTCGCGGCACGCCCGCCGCCGAGCAGCTTGCTCTTCTGGCCGGCCGGCTGGACCCTGCGGCCCGCGTAGCCGAGCAGCGCGGGGACCAGCGTCAGGGCGATGAGGACGGCGATGGCGACCGTGCCCGCCGCGGCGACACCCATCTTCGTGAGCATCGGGATGTTGACGACCGACAGTCCGACCAGCGCGATCACGACGGTCAGTCCGGCGAAGACCACGGCCGAGCCCGCCGTGCCGACGGCCCGTCCGGCCGCCTCCTCGCGCTCGCGGCCCTCGGCCAGTTCGGCCCGGTAGCGGGAGACGATGAAGAGGGCGTAGTCGATGCCGACCGCGAGGCCGATCATCATCGCGAGGGTGGAGGTGGTGGAGCCGAGGTCGAGCGCGCTGGCGAGCGCGGTGATCGTCGAGACGCCGATGCCGACGCCGATCAGCGCGGTCAGCAGCGGCAGTCCGGCCGCGAGCAGGGAACCGAAGGTGATGACGAGGACGACCGCGGCGATCGCGATGCCGATGACCTCGCTGGAACCGGTCTCGGGCGTCGCCTGGAGCGCGTCACCGCCCACCTCGACGGTCAGCCCGGAGTGCCGCGCGTCCGCCGCGGCCTCCTTCAGGGCGTCCTTGGAGGCGTCCTTCAGCTCCATGCCGGAGACCTCGTACCGCACCGACGCGTAGGCGACCGTGCCGTCCTTACTGACGGCCCGGGTCTTGAACGGGTCGGTGACGGAGGTGACCTCGGAGCCGGTGCCGAGCACCTCGACGGCCTTTTCGACCGTCGCCTTGTTGTCCTTGTCCGCCATCTTCTCGCCGGCGGGCGCCTTGAAGACGACCCGGGCGGTCGCTCCGTCGGCGCTCATACCGGGGAAGCGGCTCTCCAGCAGGTCGAAGGCCTTCTGCGCCTCGGTGCCGGGCATCGAGAAGGAGGACGATCCCGCGACGGGCGCGGAGGCTGCGCCGACGCCCGCGAGCGTCAGCAGCGCCACCCATATCAGGGCGGCGAAGTGCCGTCGCCGGAAGGCGAGTCGGCCGAGTTTGTAGAGGAACGTGGCCACGGGGGCGTACTCCCGGTCAGGTCGTGGAAGGGCAGGGGCTGGTGTGATCACCCGTGTGGGGGCAGGGGGGATCAGCCCGACGACGTGAGCGGCGCGTCAGGTACGACTGCAGGGACCTGCAAGGGGCTGCAGGTATCCGCAGGGGTGGTACGGAATGGGGTGTGGAACGTCAGGCGCCGAGAGCGGGGAGGACCACGGCGTCTACATACGAATGCAGGAAGGCCTGCGTCGGCGGAAGCTGTTCGATCATGGTGCGGGCGGCGAAGGCGCCGATGAGCATGTGCATCACGTACTCCATCGCCGGGTTGTCCGCACGGATCTCACCTCGGTCGACACCACGCCGGAGCACCCGGCGCAGGTCTTCCATCTCCGGCTCGATCAGCCATTCCCGGAACGCCTTCAGCAGATCCGGATTCCCGTGCGCCGCCATGGCCAGGCCCCGCATCAGCGCGGACTCCTGCTCCATCTGGCAGTCGTCCTGCCGCAGGGCCAGTGCGTGGAGGTCGCCCCGCAGGCTCCCGGTGTCCGTGTCGGAGAACTTCAGCGGCTTCTGGTGCCGCAGGGCCTTCACGACGAGCTCGGCCTTGCCGCCCCACTGGCGGTAGAGGGTGGCCTTGCTGGAACGGGTGCGGGCCGCCACGGCGTCCATGGTCAGGGCGTCGTAGCCGACCTCACGAAGCAGGTCGAGCACGGCCGCGTACAGCTCGGCCTCGCGCTCGGGCGTGATCCGACTGCGGCGCGCCGTCGCGGCTTCAGCCATCCCACTCACCTCTCCCGCTTCGAACGGCACGGATTCGTATGCCTTGAAGATACCCCCTGACCTCATCGAAACGAAACGGTTTCGTACGTGTGCTGGGTCACGCCGGGCGGGCGGGTCCGGCGTGGGGCGCGCACGTCCGTGAACGCGCCCCCATGCACCTTCCGTCTCCCCGCCCGCGCCCCACGTCCCCCACGCGCCCCCGGCGCCACGAGTTGCCGGGGTCACTCCGGCGGAAAAGCATGGATAAGTGAGCGACGAGTACGAGAACGCGACCACGGACGAGAACTCCCCCGGCTATCTGCGTTTCCCGCACCTGAGCGGCGACCGGCTGTGCTTCGTCACCGAGGACGACCTGTGGCTGGCCCCGCTCGACGGCTGCGGACGCGCCTGGCGGCTCACCGTCGACCGCACCAAGGTCGGCCACCCCCGCTTCTCCCCCGACGGCCGGCGGATCGCGTACACGAGCTGGCGGAGCCTCGTCCCGGAGATCCACCTGGCACCGGTGGACGGCGGACCCGGCCGCCGGCTCACCTACTGGGGCAGCGCCGACACCCAGGTGTGCGGCTGGTCCCCCGACGGCGACATCCTCGCCGTCGCCTCGCACGGCCAGCCCTTCTCCTACTTCACCTGGGCCTACTCCGTCCCCACCGACGGCGACCCCGGCCGCAAACTGCCCTGGGGCCCGGTCTCGGACATCGGTGTCGCCGACATCGGGGGCGAGCGGAAGACCCTGCTGCTCACCGGCACCCCACCGCACGAACCGGCCGCCTGGAAGCGCTACCGGGGCGGGGCGATGGGCCGCCTCTGGCTGCACGGCCGGCGACTGGTCGCCGAGCTCGGCGGCCACCTCGCCTGTCCGATGTTCGTCGGCGGACGGATCGCGTTCCTCTCCGACCACGAGGGCGTCGGCAACCTCTACTCGTGCTCGTACGACGGCTCCGACCTGCGCCGTCACACCGACCACGACGACTTCTACGCGCGGCACGCCTCCTCGGACGGCACCCGGGTCGTCTACCAGTGCGCGGGCGACCTGTGGATCGTCGACAGCCTGTCCCGCGAGGCGGTTCCCCGCCGCCTCGACGTCCGGCTGGGCGGTCCGCGCGCGGGACGGCGAACGTACCCGGTGCCGGCCGCCCAGCACGTGGACGGCATCTCCGTGGACGAGACGGGCCGGGCCAGCGCCGTCGTCGTACGCGGCAGCCTGTACTGGCTCACCCACCGCGACGGCCCCGCGCGCACCATCGCGGACACACCGGGCGTACGGGTCCGGCTTCCGGAGATGCTCGGCTCGGGCGGCCAGGTCGCCTACGTCACCGACGCGGAGGGCGAGGACGCCGTCGAGATCGCCTACCTGCCGCGTGCCACCGGCGCCCGCGAGCCGCGCCGACTCGCCTCCGGCCGGCTCGGACGCGTACAGGAGCTGGTGTCGGACCCCCAGGGCGAACGTCTCGCCATCGCCTCGAACGACGGACGGCTGCTCCTGCTCGACGCCACGGAGGAACCCGGGGAGAGCGCCGGTCCCGACTCGCGGACCGAACCCGAGGACGGGGACGGGGACGGGGACGGGAGCGGGGAGGGGGGAGGGGACGGCACAGCGGCCGAGGACGTGACGGGGGCGAAGGCCAAGGACCGGAAGAAGGCGAAGGCGAAGAACCGGAAAAAGGCGGAGGCAAAGGCGGAGGCGGAGGGCGGCACCGGGTCCGGGTCCGGGCCGGGCGAGGTCACCGAGCTCATCCGGTCCATCAACGGGCCGGTGGCCGACCTCGCCTTCTCCCCGGACGGCGCCTGGCTGACCTGGTCGCACCCCGGGATCGGGCGCTCCCTGCGGCAGATCAAGATGGCCCGCATAAAGGACCGGCTGATCGTCGACGTCACCAACGGCCGCTTCGAGGACGAGAACCCGGTGTTCACGCGGGACGGCCGCTACCTCGCCTTCCTCTCCTGGCGCGGCTTCGACCCCGTGTACGACGTGCACACCGGCGACCTGTCCTTCCCCCTCGGCTGCCGCCCCTACCTCGTCCCCCTGTCCTCCGCCACCCCTTCCCCGTTCGCGCTGAACCCCGACGGGCGGCCGGTCGCCGGAGGCCTCGACCCCCTCGACGAGGAGTCCGGCGACGGCACCGCGACGACCGTCGAACTCGAAGGGCTGGAGAGCCGGGTGACGCCCTTCCCGGTCACCGCCTCCAAGTACTCGGCGCTGCGCCCGGTCGCGGGCGGCGGGCTGGTCTGGCTGCGCTGGCCCATCTCCGGCGCGCTGGGCGAGACGTTCGCCAACCCGGACGACACGACCGGCCGTCCGACCCTGGAGTTCTTCAGCATCACCAAGGCGAAGAAGTCCGAACTCGTCGACCACCTCGACTGGTTCGCCCTGAGCGGCGACGGGTCCCGGCTGGTCGTCGTCGACGAGGGGGACCTGCGCGCCGTCCCGTCCACCGAGTCCGGCGACAGCGACTCCACCGTCTGGATCGACCTGCGCCGCATCCTGCACGAGGTGGACCCGTGCGCCGAGTGGCGTCAGGCGTACGCGGAGGCCGGCCGCGTCATCCGCGCCTACTACTGGGACCCGGACATGTGCGGCATCGACTGGGACGCGGTCCTGGAGCAGTACCGCCCCCTGGTCGAACGGGTCTCCTCGCCGGACGAGTTCGCGGACCTGCTGCGCGAGGTGCTCGGCGAACTGGGCACCTCGCACGCCTACGTGAGCCCGGCGCGCCGCAACGAGGGCCCGCCCCACTACCAGCGCTGGCAGGGCCTGCTGGGCGCCAACTTCGTCTGCCGCGACGGGAGGTGGATGCTCAAGCGCATCCTGCCCGGCGACTCGTCCGACTCCAAGGCGCGTTCACCGCTGGCCGGCGCCGGCATCCGCGAGGGCGCGGTCCTCACCCATGTCGACGGACGCCCCGTGGACCCGGTCACCGGCCCGTACCCACTGCTCGCGGGCGCGGGCGGTACGACGGTGGAGCTGACCTTCACCCCGGCGGAGGGCGAGGGCCGCTCCCGCCGGGTGGCCGTGGTCCCGCTGATCGACGAACGCCCCCTGCGCTACCAGGACTGGGTGGCCAAACGCCGGCAGGTGGTGCGGGAGTTGAGCGGCGGGCACTGCGGCTATCTGCACATCCCGGACATGGGCGGCTCGGGCTGGGCCCAGTTCAACCGCGACCTGCGGATGGAGGTCTCCCGCCCGGCCCTCATCGTCGACGTGCGGGGCAACGCGGGCGGCCACATCAGCGAACTCGTGGTCGAGAAGCTGACGCGCACGATCCTCGGCTGGGACCTCACCCGTGACGCCCAGCCGGTGTCGTACGCCTCCAACGCCCCGCGCGGGCCGGTGGTGGCGCTGGCCGACGAGGCGACGTCGTCCGACGGCGACATGATCACCGCGGCCTTCAAACTGCTGAAGCTGGGCCCGGTCGTGGGGCAGCGCACCTGGGGCGGCGTGGTCGGCATGACCGGCCGGCACCGCCTCGGCGACGGCACGGTCATCACGGTTCCCATGAACGCCGCCTGGTTCGACGCCTACGGCTGGTCGGTCGAGAACCACGGCGTCTCACCGGACCTGGAGATCCTGCGCACCCCGCTCGACTGGGCGGAGGGCCGCCACGCCCAGCTCGACGACGCCATCCAGCTCTCGCTGGACCTGCTGCGCACCCACCCGGCGGCCTCTCCGCCGAACCACTCGGACGTGCCCGACAGAAGACGGCCGAAGCTCCCCCCGAGACCCGACTGACCCGACTGACCCGAGCCGGCCGGACCCTGACCGGCCCTGCCGGATCCGGTAGGGCCGGTCAGGGTCCGGCCGGGTCCGGGCACGAGGACGGGGCGCCCTCCGTGAAGAGGGCGCCCCGTTCGTTCAAGCCGGGCAGGCGCGTCGGTCAGGCGTCGTAGTCCTGGTCGAAGCGGTCCTGGGCCTCCCGCTGAGCACGTTCCGTCTCCGGAATCGAGCCGTCACGGCCGGCCGGGGAACGGCGGCTCGCCTCTTCCTGGCGGCCTTCGGGACGACGGCCTTCGGGGCGCGTCTTCTTCTTGCCCTGCTGCTTCATCCGCTCGGCCTTGTCCTTGAACTGGTCCTGCATGCTCATGAGATTCGCTCCTGTGGGAGGTGAGGGATTCGGCCCCGACCCCTTACGAGTGGGGGAGGTCCGGGCCTCGACCAGACTGACACGCAGGAACAGAGCGCGCATTTCGGTCAGTCACGCACCGTGAGACGCGCCGGTCGGACGCGCTCCGGAAGCCCCGGAACCGCTCAGCAACCGCTCCGGAAGCCCCCGGGCGCCCACGTCCGCCTCACGGCGCCGTCGATTTCCGCTCCTGTTCGTCGGCCGCTCCGCCGGCCCCGACAAGACCCGTCCGCACACCGCCGAGACGCGGTTCGAACCGCCGCATCTCGCGCTGCCCGACCGTCCCGATGACACCCGGCAGATACCCCCGGATCCCCTGCATCCCGCGCAGCCACCACTGCGCGTACACATGACTGGAACGGCGCTCGATCCCGGCCACGATCCGGTCGACGGCCGGTCCCAGCGGATACGTCTTGTTGGACGGCCACGGCAGCCGCTGCCTCAACTCCCGCATCACGTCGTCCTGATCGGCCCCCCGCACCATGTCGGTGTCGGTCCAGGACAGGTAACCGACGCCGACGCGCACGCCCTTGTGGCCGACCTCCGCGCGCAGACTGTGCGCGTACGCCTCCACACCGGACTTGGAGGCGCAGTAGGCCGACATCATGGGGGCGGGGGTCATCGCGGCCAGCGACGCGATCTGGAGCAGATAGCCCCGGCTCTCCAGCAGCGTCGGCAGGAACGCCCGCGCCGTGACCGCCGATCCGATCAGGTTCACCTCGATCACCCGCCGCCACGCCGCGGGGTCGGAGTCCACGAAGGGCCCGCCGCTCGCGACACCGGCGTTCGCGACGACGACGTCCACCTTCCCGAACCGCCGCTCGACCTCCCGGGCGACCCGCGCCATCGCCTCGTGGTCGGTGACGTCGGCGTACCAGTGGTCGCTCTCGCCGGGAAGCCGCTCCGAGACCCGCTTCAGCTCCTCGGCCTCCAGCCCGACCAGCGCGACCTTCGCCCCGCGCGCGGAGAGCTTGCGGGCGAGGAGTTCGCCGACACCGCGCGCGGCCCCCGTGACGACGGCGACCTGCCCCTCCAGGCTCACCTTGCTCATGCGCCCTCCTTGATCTCTGCGATCTCTGCGATCTCTGCGGTGCCTGTGGTGCCTGTGGTGCCTGTGATGCTTGGGGTGCCTGTGATGCTTGGGGTGCCTGCGGTCCCCGCGGCCTCGGCGGTCACCGCGGCCGCCGCACCGGACGCTCCGGCCGCGTCCTCCACGGCGTACGTGGTGACGAGTTCCCGGATCCGGGCGGTCACCAGCTCCGGCGCCTCCACCGGAGTCATGTGCCCGAGCCCCGGCAGCTCGTCGCTGCCGACACAGTTCGGCAGCGACGCCACGAGGGAGCGCGCGTGCACGACCGGTGTCATCCGGTCGACGCTGCCCGCGATCACCGCCGTCGGCACCCTCAACTCCCGCACTCCCGCTTCGAGATCGAGCGCGGCGAGCACGGCCGACCAGGCATGGCGCACGGTACGCGGACAGGCGTGCACGATCCGCGCGCACGCGTCCACCATCGCCGGGGACGAACCGGGGCCCATGGTCGCGTACTTGAGGATCCGCCGGGCGACGGGCGTGACGGGTCCGAGCGGCGCGCGCGAGCCGAGCACGGCCCCGGTGAGACGCGTCCGGAGCCGTCCGGCGCGCCAGGGCAGCACGACCGACTCCTCCACCAGCCGCGCGCTCCCCGTGCTGCACAGCAGCACCGCCGCCGCGTGCTCCCGGAACCGCGGCCGCGCCGACGCCGCCATCAGCGTCATGCCGCCCATGGAGTGGCCCGCGAACACGGCCTTCTCGCCCGGCGCGAGGGTGGCCGCGATCACCGCCTCCAGGTCGTCGGCGAGGGCCTCGGTGCTGCACGCGTCACTCGCGGGACTGCGTCCGTGACCGCGCTGGTCGTACGCGACGACCCGGTGGTCGGCGGCGAGGTCCCTGATCTGGGCCGCCCAGAAGGCGGTCGAGCAGGTCCAGCCGTGCGCGAGGACGACGGCGGGCGCGCCCTCGGGGCCGTGCACCTCGACGTGCAGTCGCGCGCCGTCCGCGGAGTGCGCGGTCAGTTCCCGCTCCGGTACGGGAGGCGCGTACGTCCCGTGGCCCTCGTACGTCGGTCGGCTCACGCCCCTGCCTCCACCTTCTTCTCGCGGGTGCTCTTCGTACGCGGTTCGGGCGCCGCTCCCGGCGCGGGTTCCGCCACGCGCAGCACGTCGTACTCCCCCAGGTCGACGCGGCGCGTGGCACCCCGGAACTCGGTCGTCGTGCCGGGCCACACGGTCGTGTTGACGCCGTTGGCGTCCAGGTACCAGCTCGTGCAGCCGCCGGTGTTCCACACCGTGCGCTTCATGCGTTCCTGGACCCGGTCGTTCCAGGCGTCCACGGCGCCGGGGCGGGCGTCGAGCGCCACGCGTCCCCCGAGGACGCCCAGTTGCCGTACGAAGTCCGCCATGTAGTTCAGCTGGGACTCGATCATCAGGATCATCGAGGAGTTGCCGAGCCCGGTGTTCGGTCCGATGATCGTCATCCAGTTGGGGAAGCCGGCCGCGGTGGCGCCGCGCAGCGACTTCATGCCGTCCTTCCACGCCTCGGCCAGCGTCCGGCCGTCCGCCCCGACGACCCGGTCGGCGATCGGCATGTCGGTGACGTGGAAGCCGGTCCCGAACACGATGGCGTCCACCTCGGCCCGGGTGCCGTCGGCGGCGACCAGGGTGGAGCCCTCGATCCCGGCGAGCCCGGAGGCCACCAGGTCCACGTTGGGCCGGGTGAGCGCCGGGTAGTAGGTGTTCGAGAGCAGGATCCGCTTGCAGCCGATCCGGTAGTCGGGCGTCAGCTTCGCGCGCAGCTCGGGGTCCTTGACGGCGCGTGAGATGTTCCGCCTGGCGAGCCGCTCGACCAGGCCGAGTTCGTCGGGCCGCTTGGTGAACGCCTGCACCTGGAGTTCCCGGATGCCCCACAGCAGCCCGCGCCGTGCCCGGGCGGTGAGGGGAAGCTGCCGGTGCAGCCACCGCTCCGGGCCGCTGATGGCCCGGTCGACCCGTGGCATCACCCACGGCGGGGTGCGCTGGAACAGGGTCAGCCGGGCGACGTCCGGCTGGATCTCCGGCACGATCTGGATGGCGGAGGCCCCGGTGCCGATCATGGCCACGCGCTTGCCGCGCAGGTCGTAGTCGTGGTCCCAGCGGGCCGAGTGGAACACCTTGCCGGTGAAGGTGTCGATCCCGGGGATCAAGGGGATCTTGGGGTCGGAGAGCGGACCGGTCGCGGACACGACGACGTCCGCGGTCAGGAACCCCGCGCTCGTCTCGATGCGCCAGTGGAGCCGGTCCGCGTCCCAGGTCATCATCGTGACCTCGGAGTCGAACCGCAGGTGCGGCCGGAGCCCGAAGAGGTCCGTCACGTGCTCCAGGTAGGCGCGGATGTGCTCCTGCCCGGAGAAGGTGCGCGGCCACGCGGGGTTGGGCGCGAACGAGAACGAGTACAGGTGCGAGGGGACGTCGCAGGCGCACCCGGGGTAGCTGTTGTCGCGCCAGGTGCCGCCGACGGCGCCGGCCCGCTCCAGGACCACAAAGTCGGTGATCCCTTCGCGTCGCAGCCGTACGGCGGCGCCCAGTCCGCCGAACCCGGACCCGATCACCGCCACCCGTACATGCTCGTGCTCGGTCATCCCGACGCCTCCCCGGCCCGTACGATCCCGCCAGTGAACACTGGCACAATCGGGAGGGTAGAGCAGCTTCGTACTCAGGGGTAGGGGTCGCGACCGGGAAAGTTACCCGGGGTACGACGTAGGGTGCGGACGTGGCCGAGGGATCAGGAAAGCGCGGCGCGGAGACGCGAGCGGGGGGCGCGGAGCCCGGCCGCCGCGAGTACCGCATGGAGGAACTGGCCGAGGAGGCCGGCATCACCGTGCGCACGCTGCGCTTCTACCGGGAGCGCAAGCTCATACCGCCGCCCCGGCGCGAGGGCCGCATCGCCTGGTACGACGACACCCACCTGGCCCGTCTGCGCACCATCTCGGCGCTGCTGGAACGCGGCCACACCCTGAACGGCATCGCGGAACTGGCCGAGGCCTTCGACCACGGCCGTGACGTCGGCGAACTCCTCGGCCTCGGCGAGCCCAGCGAGGAGATCCCGGTCCGCCTCTCCCCCGAGGAACTGGCCGACGTCTTCGCGGGCCAGGCCACCGGGGAGAACCTCGCCGCGGCGCTCGACCTCGGCTATCTCGGCACGGACGGCGGCGAGATCGTGCACATCAGCCGCCGCCTGCTCGACGTCTCGGCCGCCCTGGTCCGCGAGGGCATACCGCTCGCGGACGTCCTGACGGCGGCCCGCCGCGTGCGCGAGCACACCGAGGCACTGGCCGAACTCTTCACCACCCTGGTCCTCGCCGAGGACCGCACCCCCGACGACCTCCAACGCCTGCGCCCCCTGGCCAAGAGCGTGGTGGACGCGGAACTCTCCCTGTCCCTGGACCGACGACTACGGGACCGCCAGGAGCCCCGGGCCACCCGTCCTCAGGGAGTCGACGAGGCCGCTCCGAGGTCGTAGGCCACCGTGACCGGCGCGTGGTCGGACCAGCGCTCCCCGTGCGTCGCCGCACGCTCCACGACCGCCTTGACCGCCTTGCCCGCGAGCCCGGGCGTGGTGACCTGAAGGTCGATCCTCCATCCCGAATCGTTGTCGAAAGCCCGCCCCCGGTACGACCACCAGGTGTACGGGCCCTCGGTGTCCGGGTGCAGGGCTCGCACGACGTCGACGTATCCGCCGTCCTGCGGGTCGAGGACCCGGCCCAGCCACTCCCGTTCCTCGGGCAGGAAGCCGGAGCTCTTCCGGTTGGCGCGCCAGTTCTTGAGGTCGGCCTCCTGGTGGGCGATGTTCCAGTCGCCGCAGACGACGACCTCGCGCCCGTCGGCGGCGGCCCGCTGCCTCAGGTCCTTCAGGTGGGTGAGGAACTCGCCCATGAACCGGACCTTCTCCTCCTGCCGCTCCGTCCCGACCTCGCCCGAGGGCAGATAGAGGCTCGCGACGGTGACACCGGGCAGGTCCGCCTCGACGTACCGCCCGGTGGAGTCGAACTCCTCGGACCCGAAGCCGATCCGGACGCGGTCGGGCTCACGCCGTGTGTAGAGGGACACACCCGCGCGGCCCTTGGCGGCGGCGGGGGCGTGCACGACGTGCCAGCCCTCGGGCGCGCGCACCTCCTCGGGAAGCTGCCCGGGCTCCGCCCGCACCTCCTGGAGGCACAGCACGTCCGCCGAGGTCCCCGCGAGCCACTCCACGAAACCCTTCTTCGCGGCGGCCCGGAGCCCGTTCACATTCACAGAGGTCACAGTCAGCACCCGGGCACGATACTTAATCCATGCGGCCGTCCAGAACTCGATCTCCAGCGGCCCGAGGGCCGGCGGCATCGGCCGCCCACCCGTTCACTCGACGCATAGATGTACGGTATTACGCATGAATTTCCGCCCGGTCCCCTTCGACCACCCCGACGCCGTGAAACTCAACGACCAGGTTCAGGCCGAATACGCCGTGCGGTACGGCGACGACGGCGACGCCACCCATCTGGACGCGCGGATGTTCGCCCCGCCGTTCGGCCTCTACCTGATCGCGTACGACGAGAGGGACCGCCCGGTGGCCACGGGCGGCTGGCGCACCCAGGACGAGAACGACGAGGGGTACGCGGACGGCGACGCCGAGCTCAAGCGCATGTACGTGGTTCCCGAGGCCCGCGGCCTCGGCCTCGCCCGGCGCATGCTGGCCGCGCTGGAGGAGGACGCCCGCACGGCGGGCCGCGTCCGCATGGTCCTGGAGACCGGCTCCAAGCAGCCCGAGGCGGTCGCCCTCTACGCGTCGAGCGGCTACGAGCCGTGCGCCAAGTTCGGCTACTACCGCTTCCACGAACTGAGCCTCTGCTACGCCAAGGCCCTTTAGGCGCCAGGACGGTGCCCCGGCGGCGGCCGGACCCGGCCGCCGCCCGGCGCCCGCTCCCCCGCGGCCGGACCCGGCCGAAGGACCGCCAGTCCCGGGGCCGGCGGAGGAAGTTGCCGCCACCGGTCTCCGGACATGGCAAGAGGCCCGCTCCCACGAATGGGAACGGGCCTCTTTGCTGCGGTGGACCTGTGGGGATTTGAACCCCAGACCCCCTCGATGCGAACGAGGTGCGCTACCAGACTGCGCCACAGGCCCTTGCAACGAGTGAAACTCTAGCATCCCGATCGAGGTGCTCGGTAATCCGTTCCCGCCTGGTCAGCCGGACTCCCGACCGCACCGGTCGTCACACCGGTCACTCGTTGGCCGCGCGCGGCCGTTCGCCGTCCTCGTACTGGTCGAACAACGGCGTCCTGCCCCGCTCGCGGGCGCGCCGCGCGGACGCCGCCCGCCGGGCGTCGCTGCGGCTGTCGTCCTCCGCCTCGGCGCCGCCGGAGCCCTCGGAGAGGTCCTCGCCGGCCGGCTCCGCCTCGGGCGCGCTCGGCTCGGCCACGCTGGAGCGCGCGGAGCTCCAGGCGTCCGGTGCACCCAGGTCCACGCTGGCCGTCGCGCGGGGCGCGACCGGCGCGGTCACATAGGTGGGCAGGGGAACCGGCACCGGGTCCCAGCTGTCCCCCTGGGCGGGCGCGCACTGCCGTTCACGCTGCTGGTCGACCCACTCGGCGTGGTCGGTCTGCTCGACGAGCGCGCGGCGGTCGGCGGCGAGCGCCAGGAGGCCGGGGTCGGTGTCGGGGGCGGAACTCTCCTCCGGCTCGTCCGCCACGGGGTCGGCGAACGTCCTGCGGCGGGGCTGGCGCTCCCGGAGCCGCTGTGCCGCGTCCTCGGCCCGGCGGCGGTCCATGGTGTAGGTGAAGCGCCGCCGCTCCTGGGTGCGCAGGTGCACGATGTACGAGCTCAGCATCACGGCCGGCACGCCGGGCGCCCACAGGAAGGCGAGTCCGCCCACGGCCGCCACGACCGCGCCGAAGGTGAAGGCGAGGAACAGCAGGACCGTCGTACGCCGGCGGCGCGCGAGGACCTTCGTACGCCGGGCCCGCGCGGCGGCCTCCGCCGAGACCGCCCGACGCGCGCCGGGCATGGACGGCACGGCCTGCTGGGGCGTGGACCTGGCCGGGGGTCTCGGCGCGGGCACGCCCGCCTGGTGCGGTACGGACCGGGCGGTGCCCGAGGTGTCGTACGCGCCGCCGTCCTGGCCGGCCGCGTGCACGTCCGGCTCCTGCTCGGGCCGGTCCGGGTCCGGAACCTGTACCCGTTCCTGTACGTGTGGACGGTGCCGGTCCGTCGCCTTGGGCCGGGTCGGGGACACGGCGAAGGCCCGGACGTCCACCGAATCGGTGACGTCGTCCGGGTCGGCGCTGGGCTCCTCCTCCTCGGCGGAGCGTGCGCGCAGGTCCTTGGCGTATCGACGCTCCATGCCCGCCCGTCCGGACAGCAGCCGGATGGCGGTGCTGAAGCGTTCCGTCGGACGGGCTTCGTTCAGCTCGTCCTGCCTACGGAGCCACATCGGCACCAAGTAGGCGGCCCAGGCCCCGACGATGACTGCGTAGATGAGGCCGCTGCTGCTCACCCCTCACACGGTAGAGGGGTTTGTATGAGGCCATCTGCCAATTGCGCCGGTGTGTCGCACGATCCGGCTGATATTTCGACCTTTTTTTGCGACCGATGCGATCAGCGGGCCACCGCGAGCGCGAATTTATTGCCTCGACGCGATCGCCCACCGATCATTTTCGAACACCTATTTCATTTTCCGGGGTGTCCCGGCTTGCTCGGGTCCTGCCGGCCGGCCTGCTCCGATCCGACCTGATCCGAACGGTCCGGCGCCGAACGCGTCCGCCGCCAGCGCCCGAGCAGCCCCTCGGGCACTTCCTCCGCGGTGAGCGCGAAGACGAGATGGTCGCGCCAGGCACCGTCGATGTGGAGATAGCGGGGGCGCAGCCCTTCCTCCCGGAATCCGAGTTTCTCCACGACCCTGCGGCTGGGCCCGTTCTCGGGGCGAATGCAGACTTCGATGCGGTGCAGTCCGACGGTGCGGAAGCAGTGGTCGCTCACCAGCGCCACGGCCGTCGGCATCACCCCGCGGCCCGCCACCGACTGGTCCACCCAGTAGCCGACGTGCCCGGAGCACATCGAGCCCCAGGTGATCCCGGCCACGGTGAGCTGGCCGACCAGCCGCCCCTGGTACTCGATCACGAAGGGCAGCATCCGGCCCGCGTTGGCCTCGGCGCGCAGGTGGCGGACCATCTGCCGGTACGTCGGCCGGTGTGCGATCGGACCGCTCGGCGTGGGGGGCGGGATGGTCGCCTCCCAGGGACGCAGCCAGTCGCGGTTGCGCCGGTTCACCTCGCGCCAGGCCCGCTGGTCGCGCAGCCTTATCGGCCGGAGGACGACATCGCCGTCCACCAGCTCGACCGGCCAGGACGGGCTGTTCAGCTCGCACCCCCACTGCCGCCGGGTCTTGGATGGTCGCCGCCGCGGATCTGGTCGACGGCGTGGATCAGGAGGGGTTCCAGGACGGCCAGTCCGTCCCTGACCCCGCCGGTGGAGCCCGGCAGGTTGACGATCAGCGTCGACCGGGCGATTCCGGCGAGTCCCCGCGAGAGCGCCGCGGTCGGCACCTTGTCCCTCCCGAACGCCCTGATGGCCTCCGGGATTCCGGGGATCTCGCGGTCGAGCACGCGCAGGGTGGCCTCGGGGGTCCGGTCGGTGGGCGAGATCCCCGTGCCGCCGGTGGTGACGATGACGTCGTAGCCCGCCTCGACCCCGGCGCGCAGCGCCTCCTCCACGGGGTCCCCGTCGGGGACGACCCACGGACCGTCGACCGCGAAGCCGGATTCCGCGAGGCCCTCGGCGACCAGGGGGCCGCCCCTGTCCTCGTAGACACCGGCGGCGGCGCGGTTGGAGGCGGTGACGACCAGCGCGCTGTAGTCCGCCGTGAGGGCTTCGCCGGTGACGGTGCCGCCGCTCATGCCCGGCTCCAGTGGCCCGACTTCCCGCCGGTCTTCTCTTCCACCCGTACGTCCGTGATGACCGCCCCCTTGTCGACAGCCTTGACCATGTCGATCACGGTGAGGGCCGCCACGCTGACCGCGGTGAGGGCTTCCATCTCGACGCCCGTGCGGTCGGTGGTCTTCACGGTGGCGAGGATCTCGACGGCGTCGTCCGTGACCGACAGGTCAATTTTGACACCGGACACCGACAACGGGTGGCACAGCGGGATCAGGTCCGGGGTGCGCTTGGCTCCCATGATCCCGGCGATGCGGGCGGTGGCGAGGGCGTCGCCCTTGGGGACCCCTTCGCCGCGCAGCAGCTCCACGACACGCGGCGAGACCAGGACGCGTCCGCTCGCGCGCGCGGTGCGGGCGGTCACGTCCTTCCCGGACACGTCGACCATGCGGGCGGCACCGGCCTCGTCGATGTGCGTCAGCCGGTCCTGCGCAGGGGATCCGGAGGTCTCCCCCCGGGACGGAACAGTCATGTGCGTGGGCGCTCCCGGTCAGGGCCCGTCGCGGTGCGGCGCACGGGCCTGGTGTGCCCGACACGTTACCGCCCGCCCGCCGCCCCGCCGCCGGGAGGAGCCGCACACCGCGCCGTCCGGGCCGGGGCCCGGCCCGGACGCCGTGCGGTACCGGGGCGGGCGCCCGCCCGGTCCGGTGTTCAGCCGAGGAGGACGACCTCGACCTCGGCGCCGGGTTCGACCGAGGTGTCCTGTTCGGGGACGACGATCAGGGCGTCGGCGTGCGCGAGGGCGGCGACCAGGTGGGATCCTGCGCCGCCCACGGGCGTCACGGTGCCGTCCGCGTACGTGCCGCGCAGGAACTGTCTGCGGCCCTTCGGCGAGGTGAGCGCCTTGTCCGTGGAGAGCTTGGCCCTGGTCGTGGGCCGGTGGACGTCCGGCAGTCCCATCAGGGTGCGGATCGTGGGACGCACGAAGAGCTCGAAGGAGACGTAGGAGGAGACGGGGTTGCCGGGGAGTGCGAGCAGCGGGGTGTGGTCGGGACCGATGGAGCCGAAGCCCTGGGGTTTGCCGGGCTGCATGGCGAGGGTGCGGAAGTCGATGCCGCCGCCCTCCTCGTCCTCGTCACCGACCGACGACAGCGCTTCCTTGACGACGTCGTAGGCGCCGACGCTCACCCCGCCGGTCGTGACCAGCAGGTCCGCGCGGACGAGTTGGTCCTCGATGGTCGAGCGCAGGGTCTCGGCGTCGTCGGCGACCGCGCCGACGCGGTAGGCGATGGCGCCCGCGTCACGGGCGGCCGCGCACAGGGCGAAGCTGTTGGAGTCGTAGATCTGGCCGGCGCCCAACTCCTCGTCGGGCTGGACGAGTTCGCTGCCGGTGGACAGGACGACCACGCGGGGGCGGGGGCGCACCCGCACGGTGCCGCGGCCGATCGCGGCGAGCAGGCCGATCTGCGGCGGGCCGAGGACGGTGCCGGCCTCCAGGGCGCGGTCGCCCGCCTTCACGTCGCTGCCCTTCGCGCGGACGTGCGCGCGCGCCTCGGCGGGGCGGTGGACGTGGACCTGTCCGCCGGAGCCCTCGGGGGACGCGCTGTGCGCGCGCATCCCGGAGACCGGTCCCTCGCCGAGGCCCCCGTCCGTCCACTCGACGGGGACGACGGTCTCGGCGCCGGGCGGGAGGGGGGCGCCGGTCATGATGCGGGCGGCCTGGCCGGGGCCCACGTGGGGCTGTTCGGCCTGGCCGGCCGCGACGTCGCCGACGACCGTCAGGACCGCCGGGTACTCCTCGCTCGCGCCCGCCACGTCCGCGACCCGGACCGCGTACCCGTCCATCGAGCTGTTGTCGAACGGCGGCAGGGAGACCGGCACCGTGACGTCCTCGAGCAGGACGCAGCCCTGGGCGTCGAGGAGTTGCAGCTCGATGGGTTCGAGGGGGCGGACGGTCGTGAGGATGTCCTCCAGGTGGTCGTCCACCGACCAGAGGTGTTCCTGGCCGGCGGTGCGGGTCGCGGCGCTGCTCAAAGTTCCTGCATCTCCTCGGCTACGTAACTGCGGAGCCAGGCCCGGAAGTCCGGGCCCAGGTCTTCACGTTCGCATGCGAGTCTGACAATGGCACGCAGGTAGTCGCCACGGTCCCCGGTGTCATAGCGGCGGCCCTGGAAGACGACGCCGTGCACGGGGCCGCCGACCTTCTCGTCCGCGGCCAACTGCTGGAGGGCGTCGGTGAGCTGGATCTCGCCGCCGCGGCCCGGCTCGGTCTTGCGCAGTATGTCGAAGATGTGCGGGTCGAGGACGTAACGTCCGATGACGGCGTAACTGCTGGGCGCGTCCGCCGCGTCCGGCTTCTCGACCAGACCGGTCACCTTGACCAGGTCGCCCTCGTCGGTGGCCTCGACGGCGGCGCATCCGTAGAGGTGGACCTGCTCGGGGGCGACCTCCATGAGCGCGATGACGCTGCCGCCGCGCTGCTCCTGGACCTCGACCATGCGGGCCAGGAGGGGGTCGCGGGGGTCGATGAGGTCGTCTCCGAGGAGCACGGCGAAGGGCTCGCGGCCGACGTGCGGGGCCGCGCACAGGACGGCGTGGCCGAGGCCCCTGGGGTCGCCCTGGCGCACGTAGTGCATGGTCGCGAGGTCGCTGGAGGCCTGGACCTTGGCGAGCCGGCTCGCGTCGCCCTTCTTCTGGAGGGCGGACTCCAGTTCGTAGTTGCGGTCGAAGTGGTCCTCGAGGGGGCGCTTGTTGCGTCCGGTGATCATCAGAACGTCGTCAAGACCCGCCGACACGGCCTCTTCGACCACGTACTGGATCGCCGGCTTGTCGACGACCGGCAGCATCTCCTTGGGAGTGGCCTTGGTGGCCGGCAGGAACCGGGTGCCGAGGCCCGCCGCGGGAATGACAGCCTTGGTGATCCTGGGGTGTGACTCAGTCATGTCCGCAACCATAACCGGTGGCTATGTGCAGAATCTGTGGCTCCGGTTAATTCACGATCATATGAACGGATTAAGAGAACTACAGGAGTCACCTGTGAGACACGTCGGACGTGAACCCGATCCTGACAAGCGAATGTTGCGGCGAGAACTCCTGTCGGTGAGAAACGGGTTGACGGCCGGTGACGTGCGGGAGACCGCCGCCGCCCTGGCCGCACGCGCCCTGGAACTGCCCGAACTGGCACGGGCCCGCACGGTCGCCGCCTACGTGTCCGTGGGCGGCGAACCTGGCACCCTCGCGCTCCTCGACGCCCTCCGCGCGCGCGGGGTGCGCGTCCTCCTGCCGGTCCTGCTGCCGGACAACGACCTGGACTGGGGCGCGTACACGGGGCCGGACTCCCTCGAAGAGGTCCGCCACGGCGGGAGGATGGCCCTCCTGGAGCCCGCGGGCGGGCGGCTGGGCCCGGAGGCCGTCCAGGGCGCCGACGCCGTTCTGCTGCCCGGACTCGCCGTCGACGCCCGCGGGATGCGGCTGGGGCGCGGCGGGGGCTCGTACGACCGCGTGCTGGCCCGCCTGGAGCGCTCGGGCGCCGACCCGGCCCTGGTGGTGCTCCTGTACGACACCGAAGTCGTCGAGCGGGTCCCCGAAGAGGCCCACGACCGGCCCGTCCACGCGGTGGTGACCCCTTCCGGGGTACGCCGCTTCCGCTGACGCCGGACCGCGGACGGGGACCCGGCGCGGCGGACGCGGCCCCGGGGCGGACGCGAAGTGGCCCTCCACGCACGCGTGGAG
>NZ_JBHYPZ010000017.1:77898-156884 GCF_042746485.1 Streptomyces sp. NPDC058751
GGGGGGCCCCCCGGTCCGGGCGCGCCCGGCCGGCGGGCGGCGCGGGGGGGGCGGGGGGGGGGGGCCGGCGGGGGCTGCCCGCGCCCCCCCCCGCCCGGCCGGCCCCCCCACTTCCGTTCGGACGCCGGCTTCAGGGCGTCGGGTGCGGCGGGGACGCCGGCTCCGACGGCCGCCGGAGCGTCAGGGCTTCAGCACCAGGGTGTCGCTCGTCTGCTTGTCGACGGCCTTCTTGGTGAAGGCCCACGGCAGGAGTTCTCCCTCGACCCACTTCTCCGTCTGGTCGGTGTAGTGCGCGTTGTAGGCGTGCCCCGAGGCGCCCGAGAGGTTGATCCACTTGGACTTGTCGAGGTCGCCGAGGTTGACGACCATCCGCATCGAGGGCACCCAGACCACCCCGTAGCCGCCCGCCGCGTTCCAGCCGGTCGCGTTGACCGTCGCCTCGCCGCCGCCGAGGTTCCAGGGACCGCGGTTGAGCATGTACTGCAGGAAACCGGGGCCCGCGGTACCGAGGGTCTGGTTCTTCAGGAACAGGCGGTGCAGCCGGCCCCAGCTCCAGGTGTCGATGTCCTTGCCGAGCTTGGCGGTCAGCTCCCAGCGGGCGTCGTCCATGGCCCGGCGGAACAGGTCGTCCCGGGTGGCGGTCGCCTCCTCGGTGCGCGTCCTCGGCAGCTTCCACCAGTCGTTGCGCTCGTCGTCGATGATCTTGCGGATCACCTCGAACCAGCGGTCGCCGCCGTCCGGCTGCGCCTGGTCCGGCTCGCGCTGGCCGCACTCGCGCACGGTCTGGTCCTCGTCCGCGGGACCGGTGCTGTCGGCCTTCTCGACCCACAGGCACTGGCCCTTGACCCGCAGTTCCTTGGGCAGCTTGTTGCCGAAGGCGAGCTTGAGGATGTTGCGCCAGGTGGCGTTGAAGTAGGCGGCCGCCGCGGAGTCGGCGTCCTGGGTGTAGTCCCAGCCCTCCAGGAGCTTCTGCGCGTCGCGGACGTCCTTGTCGGGCACGTCGATCTTGAGCAGCTTCGGCACGATCAGCTTGGCGATCTCGCTGCTGTTGTCGAGCTGCATCTGGCGCATGTCGTCGGTCGAGATCTTGGCGCCGCCCTTGGTCTTCGCCTCGATCAGGTCGGTGATCCGCTGGCTGCGGGTGCCGTAGCCCCAGTCCGTGGTGAGCGTGTACGGGTACTTGTCCGGGTCGACGACCGCCTGATTGGCGGTGACGATGTAGCCGCGGGAGGGGTTGTACTCGTAGGGCAGGGCGGACTGCTTGATGTAGCCGGTCCACCGGTACTTCGAGTCCCAGCCGGGCGAGGGCAGCGAGCCGTCGTCGCCCTTCACGCGCGTGGGGATCTTGCCGGGGAGCTGGTAGCCGATGTTGCCGTTCGCGCCGGCCCCGTCGGCGTAGACCAGGTTCTGGGACGGCACGTCGAAGGACGCGGCCGCCTTGCGGAACTCGTTCCAGTCCGACGCCCTGTCCATCGCGAAGACGGCGTCCATGGTCCTGCCCGGGTCCAGCGCGGTCCAGCGCAGTGCTATCGCGTAACCGTCACCGCGGTCGGGCGCCTCGGCGTCGACCGTGGCCTTCTTGCCGACCTGGACCAGTTCGTCGTCACGGTCGGAGAGCAGCGGCATCCCGTCCCGGGTCTGCCGGACGACGATCGTCTTGGCGGAACCGCCCGCGACCTTGATCGTTTCCTTGCGGGTGGTGAACGGCAGCACCTTGCCGTCGTACTCGTAGCCCTCCCCGGTGATCTTCTCCAGGTAGAGGTCGGTGACGTCGACCCCGGAGTTGGTCATGCCCCAGGCCATGTCGGCGTTGTGGCCGATGACCACGCCGGGCATGCCCGCGAAGGTGTAGCCGGAGACGTCGTACTGGCACTCGGCCGAGACGGCGGTGCAGTGCAGGCCCATCTGGTACCAGACCGAGGGCAGCGACGCCGACAGGTGCGGGTCGTTGGCCAGCAGCGGCTTGCCGGTGATCGTGCGGCTCCCGGCGACGACCCAGGAGTTCGAGCCGATGCCGTTGCCGTTCACACCGACGGCGGTGGGCAGGTCGTCGAGGACCTCGTAGAGCCCCGAGAGCTGGCCCTGGAACCCGGCCGGCGTCTCGGTGTCGCCCGTGAGCCCCGTGCCCGCCGCACCCGCCGTGCCCGCGGAGGACGCCGGGGCGGCGTCCGAGGACGTGTACGTGCCGGTGGCGCTGTCGTACGAGCCCGTCCGGACGATCGTCTTGTTCCTGCCGTACGGGTACTCCGGGTACAGGTCCGCGATCTGCTTCGGGCCGAGCCGGCTCGTCATCAGCGAGCGGTCGATCTCGTCCTGCATGTTGCCGCGCAGGTCCCAGGCCATCGCCTTGAGCCAGGCCACCGAGTCGACCGGGGTCCACCCGGTCGGCTCGTAGTCGTTGGTGAAGCCCAGGGCGGCGTACTCCAGGGAGATGTCCTCGGCGCTCCTGTCCTTCAGGTAGGCGTTGACACCCTCGGAGTACGCCTGGAGGTACTTCTTCGTGGAGGCCGACAGCTTGGTGTCGTACTCCTTCTTCGCGATCCGGTCCCAGCCCAGCGTGCGCAGGAACTCGTCGTTCTCGACCTGGCCCTCGCCGAACATCTCGGAGAGCCGGCCCGAGGTCATGTGGCGGCGCACGTCCATCTCGTAGAACCGGTCCTGCGCCTGGACGAAGCCCTGGGCCATGAACAGGTCCTCGTCGGACGAGGCGTAGATCTGCGGGATCCCGTTGCCGTCGCGCTGGACGGTCACGGGCCCCGACAGGCCCTCGAGCCGGATGGATCCCTCGGTCTGCGGGAAGGAGGCGCGCACCGTGCTGATGCTCCAGTACCCGCCGAAGGCGATGCCTCCGATGATGGCGAGAACCAGGACAATCAAGAACAGTCGGGCTTTGCGCCCCTTCTTCCTGCCGGACTTGCCGGGCTGCTGGCCGGAAGAGGCGGTGGTGTTGGGGGGCATCGCTGTCCTTGCTGTCCTAACGCGAGCGGCAGGCGGTCCTGGAGTGCTGGGGCAACCATAGGCGCAGGGCCCACCGCGCCTTGACGCGGAGTAGGAAACCGGGGAGCACGACCGTTCGATCTTGCCTCCGGGAACGTCAAGAAAACGTCAAGACTTAGGTAAGGTAACGAAGTACTTGCACTGAAGTGGCCGGCTTCCGGTGCTCGGATCCTGGGCCGCCGACGGCGGAGACGGATCGGCGAGAAAGGAACAGCCCCTGACTGTCCACCACCTCAACCAGCTCCTGCTCGTGTGCTCGCTCGTCCTGCTCCTCGCGGTGGCGGCGGTCAGGATCTCCTCACGCAGCGGGCTCCCCACGCTGCTCGTGTACCTGGGCATCGGTGTCGCGATCGGCCAGGACGGAATCGGGGACATCCAGTTCAGCAACGCCGAGCTGACCCAGGTCATCGGATACGCGGCCCTGGTCGTGATCCTGGCCGAAGGCGGTCTCGGCACGAAGTGGAAGGAGATCAGACCGGCCCTTCCGGCGGCCTCCGCGCTGGCGACGGTGGGCGTCGCGGTGAGCGTCGGCGTGACGGCCGCGGCCGCGCACTACCTGATCGGCCTCGAATGGCACCAGGCGCTCATCATCGGGGCGGTCGTCTCCTCGACGGACGCGGCGGCGGTCTTCTCCGTCCTGCGGAAGATCCCCCTGCCCTCTCGCGTGACGGGCATCCTGGAGGCCGAATCGGGCTTCAACGACGCTCCGGTGGTCATCCTGGTCGTCGCGTTCTCCACCACGGGCCCGGTGGAGCACTGGTACGCGCTGATCGGCGAGATCGCGCTGGAGCTGACCATCGGCGCCGCCATCGGTCTCGCGGTCGGCTGGCTGGGCGCCTACGGACTGCGGCACGTGGCACTGCCGGCCTCCGGCCTGTACCCGATCGCCGTGATGGCGATCGCCGTCGCCGCGTACGCCGCCGGCGCGCTCGCCCACGGCAGCGGCTTCCTCGCCGTCTATCTCGCCTCCATGGTGCTCGGGAACGCGAAGCTGCCGCACTGGCCCGCCACACGCGGCTTCGCCGAGGGGCTCGGCTGGATCGCCCAGATCGGCATGTTCGTACTTCTCGGCCTCCTGGTCACCCCGCACGAGATGGGCGACGACATCGTCCCCGCCCTCCTCATCGGCCTGGCGCTGACCATGGTGGCGCGGCCGCTGAGCGTGATCGTCAGCCTGCTGCCGTTCCGGATCCCGTGGCAGGAGCAGGCGCTGCTGTCCTGGGCCGGACTGCGCGGCGCCGTGCCCATCATCCTGGCGACGATCCCGATGGTGAGCGGTATCGAGGAGAGCAAGCGGATCTTCAACATCGTCTTCGTCCTGGTCGTCGTCTACACCCTCGTCCAGGGGCCGACCCTGCCCTGGCTGGCCCGCAAGCTCCGTCTCGGGCAGTCCGCGGGCGCCGCCGACCTCGGCATCGAGTCGGCGCCGCTGGAGCGGCTGCGCGGCCATCTGCTGTCCGTCGCGATCCCCGAGGGGTCGCGCATGCACGGTGTCGAGGTGGGCGAGCTGCGGCTGCCTCCCGGCGCGGCGGTCACCCTCGTCGTCCGCGAGGAGAAGTCCTTCGTGCCCCTGCCCACGACGGTGCTGCGGCTCGGCGACGAGCTGCTGGTGGTGGCGACCGACCCGGTCCGGGACGCGACCGAGAGACGTCTTCGCGCGGTGGGCCTGGGCGGCAAGCTCGCCGACTGGCTCGGCATAGGCAACGGCGACGACGGAACGGAACACCGGACACGGCACCGAACGGGCCTGTGACACGACCGCCGGGCCCCGGCCGGCTTCCTGCCGGGCTCCGGGCGGGGCCCGCGCAGGACGTCGAACGCGTGCCCGGACACTCGGAAACGAAGGGCGTTCACAGGCCCGCGCCCGCGGAGTGCTCTTTTTCACAGGCCCGGCCCGACGGCCACCCCCTGTACGATGAACGCACACCTTGATCGAACCAACTCTGCCTGACGCAGAGCTGGCGCGACCGTATGGCGGCCGTGACGTCCTTCCGCAGAGGACACCGGTATCTACCGCAGATCCGCGCAAGAGGACAGCTCTCGGCGCCCCCCGCACGGGCGCGCTACCAGGCGGCAGAAAGGCACGGGCCGTGGCATCCACGGTCACCTCCCGTCCTGGATACGGACAACTGCTGCGCACCCGCGGCGCCTGGACGTTCCTGCTCCCCGGCTTCGCCGCCCGTCAGCCGTTCGCCATGCTGACGATCTCCATCGTGCTGCTCGTGCAGCACACCACCGGCTCGTACGGGGCGGCCGGCGCGGTCGCGGCCGTCACCGGTGTCTCCATGGCGCTGTTCGCGCCCTTCACCGGCCGTCTGGCCGACCGGCACGGACAGCGGGCCGTCCTGCTCCCCGGCGTCATCGCGCACGCCGTGGCCGGCTTCTCCCTGACCGCGCTCGCGCTGTCGGGAGCCCCCCTGTGGGCGCTCTTCGCCGCCGCCGTGCCCACCGGCGCCTCGGTGCCCCAGATCAGCCCCATGGTGCGGGCCCGCTGGGGCGTGAAGCTCCAGGACTCGCCCCTGATGTCGACCGCGGCCGCCTTCGAGTCCGTCACGGACGAACTGACCTTCGTCCTCGGCCCGCTGCTCGCCACCGCGCTGTGCACCGCCGTCGCCCCCGCCGCGGGCCTGCTGACCGAGGCGTCGCTGACCCTGGTCGGCGGCCTGCTGTTCGCCGCGCAGAAGAGCACCCAGCCCGCGGTCTCCGCCGCCGGGCACGCGCGCGTGGAGCACGGTTCCGCCCTGCGCATCCCCGGGGTGCGCGTTCTGATCATGACGTTCCTCGGCATCGGCTCCGTCTTCGGCGGCATGCAGGTCTCGCTGGCCGCGTACACCGAGTCGATCGGCGAGCCCGGCCTGAACGGTGTCCTGTACGGCGTCTTCGCCGCGGGCAACATGCTCTCGGGCGTCGTCTGCGGCGCCCTCGCCTGGAAGGTGGCCCCGCAGCGACGGCTCGTCCTCGGGTACGCCGCCCTCGCGCTGGCCGCCTCCGGGCTGTGGGCCGCGAACTCGGTGGTCGTCCTCGCCGGCCTCGGCCTGGTGGTCGGCATGTGCATCGCCCCGAGCCTGATCACCGGCTACACCCTGGTCGAGAGCCTCGTCCCGCGGGGCGCCCGCACCGAGGCCTTCACCTGGCTCACCGGTGCCGTCGCGCTCGGCCAGGCGGCGGCCGTCACGGTCGCCGGACAGCTCGAGGACAGGCTCTGGGACGGTGCCGGGTTCCTGGTGCCGATGGCCGGTACGGCACTGGCCCTGGCGGCCCTGGTGGCCCTGCGTTCACGCCTGGCCGTGCAGGCCCCGGGCCGCGCCGTCGCGCGTGGCGTCGGTCACCGCGTGCCGGTGGCAGTGGACTGATCTCGCGGAATACGTCAGTATGGATCGTCGTTAGCACTCACTGAGTGAGAGTGCCAGGAGGAAGACAAGTGCCGACCTACCAGTACCAGTGCACCGAGTGCGGCGAGGGCCTCGAGGCGGTGCAGAAGTTCACCGATGACGCTTTGACGGAATGCCCGAGCTGCAACGGCCGCCTGAAGAAGGTCTTCTCGGCCGTCGGCATCGTCTTCAAGGGCTCCGGCTTCTACCGCAACGACAGCCGCGGATCCTCGTCGAGCAGCTCGCCCGCGTCGAAGTCGTCCACGACCTCGTCCTCGGACACGAAGTCCACGTCGACGGCGTCCGCCTCGTCGTCCTCGGACACGAAGTCCTCGGGCACCAGCTCGGCCGGCAGCTCCGCGGCCTGAGGCCGCACGGCCGCACAAGGCTCGTTCGCGCGGACCCCGTCGTCGTACGACGACGGGGTTTTCCGCGTTCTTCCGTCCGGGACAGCCCGTAGGGTGCCGTCCATGGCGAACACGGAGAACCCACAGACCACGGCCGAGCAGCCGACGGCCTCGGCCGAGATCGGCGTCATCGGCGGCTCGGGCTTCTACTCCTTCCTCGACGACGTGACCGAGCTGCGGGTGGACACTCCTTACGGACCGCCCAGCGACTCCCTGTTCCTCGGCGAGATCGCCGGCCGGCGGGTCGCCTTCCTGCCCCGCCACGGCCGCGGCCACCACCTGCCGCCGCACCGCATCAACTACCGCGCCAACCTGTGGGCGCTGCGCTCCGTCGGCGCCCGCCAGATCCTCGGCCCCTGCGCCGTGGGCGGACTGCGTCCCGAGTACGGGCCCGGGACCCTGCTCGTTCCCGACCAGTTCGTGGACCGTACGAAGTCCCGGGCGCAGTCCTACTTCGACGGGCTGCCGCTGCCCGACGGCACCGTGCCGAACGTGGTGCACGTGTCGCCGGCCGACCCGTACTGTCCCGTCGGACGTGAGGTCGCGCTGGAAGCGGCCCGCGGGCGTGGCTGGGAGCCGGTGGACGGCGGCGCGCTCGTGGTCGTGGAGGGTCCGCGGTTCTCCACCCGGGCCGAGTCGCTCTGGCACCAGGCGCAGGGCTGGTCGGTGGTCGGCATGACCGGGCACCCCGAGGCCGTGCTCGCCCGCGAGCTGGAACTCTGCTACACGTCGTTGACGCTGGTCACCGACCTCGACGCGGGCGCCGAGACCGGTGAGGGCGTCTCCCACGACGAGGTGCTGAAGGTGTTCGCGGCGAACGTGGACCGGCTGCGGGACGTGCTGTTCGACGCGGTCGCGGGACTGCCGGCGAACGGATCCCGGGACTGCCTGTGCACGAGGGCACTGGGCGGGATGGACCCCGGCTTCGAACTGCCGTGACCCGGGCTGCCGCAACTCGGATTTCCGTGACCCGGGCTGCCGGGACCTGGACCGCCGTTCCCTGGACCGCCAGGGCCTGGACTGCCAGGGCCTGGACTGCCAGAGCCTGTACTGCCGGGACCTGTGCGGCAACGCCGCGGGCAGCTGCGGCCCTCACCCGAATTGGGCGGAATCTCCCGTTCGGGTGAGGCAGTTGTCCACAATCGCCGGGTGGTCCACGGACGTCTGCGGGCTTCGCCGCGAGGGCTCATCGTGGGAGCGCAAGCCGGTCCCTCGTCGCAGGTGGTGGTCACCATGGTTCAGCTCTCGCAGCACATCCGCCCGCCGGGCGCGGAGACGCCTCCGACGTGCGAGGTGCCGCAGTTCGCGCCCGTCCGTGTGCGGGGCGGGCGCTGTCGGCTGCGGCTCCTCGCACGGCACAGGAGGCGGGCGGTCGCCGCGGGCCTGGCCATGACCGCCACCGCGCTCGTGGCGGCCGGCCCGGGCGGCTCCGGGAGGGTGCGCGGACATCCGGCGTCCGCACCCTCCACCACCGCCTCCACCACCGCTTCCACTCCCGTACGCGGACCTGGCGCGGCCGAGACGGTGAGGGCGCCGGTCCGGATCGCGGACGGCGACACGGCGAGCCTGTTGCGTCCCGGCGACCGGGTCGACGTGGTCGCGGCGGACAGCGGCGGCGAGGTGCGGGTGGTCGCGGCCGGAGCGCGGGTCACCGGGGTTCCGGACGTCTCCACGACCGGCACCGGAACACTGGTCGTCCTCTCCGTTCCGCGTGCGACGGCCGTGCGGCTGGCCGGCGCCGGCACCACGTCACGACTGGCGGTGACGCTGCGATGAGCACCGAAACCGTGCCGGGTCCGTCGTTCGGGCCACCCGGTTGGACAGACGCGCCACGCCCTGCCGTAGGTTGCGGAGCTGTTTGTTCCACGATCCGCGCGGAGGGGTGTCCCAGTGAGCGACAACAAGCAGCCCGGCGTCTGGGAGGGCTTCAAGGCCTTCCTCATGCGTGGCAACGTCATCGACCTGGCCGTCGCCGTGGTCATCGGCGCGGCCTTCACCAACATCGTCAACTCCGTGGTGAAGGGGATCATCAACCCTCTGGTCGGCGCTGTCGGCACGAAGAACCTCGACAACTACAGCTCCTGCCTGGAGGGCCCCTGCACGGGCACCGGAGCGGACGCCACGGGAATCCGCATCATGTGGGGCTCGGTGCTGGGCGCCACCCTCAGCTTCGTGATCACCGCCACCGTCGTCTACTTCCTGATGGTGCTGCCGATGGCCAAGTTCCTGGCCCGCCAGGCGGCCCGCCAGAAGGCGAGGGAGGGCACGAAGGAGGTCATCGAGGTGTCCGAGCTGGAGGTGCTGAAGCAGATCCGCGACGAGCTGGTGGCCCAGCGCGGCCAGGGACGCCGCGACCACTGACCGGCGGGACTGCGGGCGGGCACCGCCCGGGAGTCCGGCCGGCGTCGGCACCGGGAGACCGGGTTCCGCGCGTCGGGGCAGGGGCGCCGGGGCCCGGGACCGGGCTCAGAGGTGGTGGGGCGGCTTCTCGTCGAGGAAGCGCTTCAGGTCGGCGGCGCTGTCACCGGTGCTGTCTGACCGCTCGCCCCACCCGCGGTCCGTGTCGTCCGAGGACTGCTGGTCCAACGGATCGTCGAAGACCAGCGCGGGCTTCGGATCGCGCGGTTCGGGGGCGGGGGCGGAACTCATGCCCCCAGCGTACGCCGCGGGGGCACGGGTCCCGTCCCTGGGCGACCGGGCGGCCCTCGCCACGGAGATCACCTCCGCGCCGACCGTGACGGTCCGGGCGGCCGGGGAAGACTGGGCACATGACAGTTGACGCTCTGACAGATGTCGTGGGTCTGCGGGTGGGTCACGCGACACGCACCGGGGACGGGTGGCTCACGGGGACGACGATCGTGCTCGCGCCCGAGGGCGGTGTGATCGCCGCCGTGGACGTGCGCGGCGGCGGGCCCGGCACCAAGGAGACGGACGCCCTCGATCCGCGCAATCTCGTGCAGAGGATCGAGGCGGTCGTACTGACCGGAGGCAGCGCGTACGGGCTGGACTCGGCGTCGGGTGTCATGGCGTGGCTGGAGCAGCGGGGACGCGGGGTGCGGGTGGGGCCGGACCCGACGCACGTCGTGCCCGTCGTCCCCGCCGCCTGTGTCTTCGACCTCGGGCGCGGCGGCGACTTCCGGTCGCGGCCGGACGCCTCCACCGGAACCGCCGCGGTCGAGGCCGCCGCCGCGAGTGCGCTGCGCGCGCCGGTGCGCGAGGGCGGAGTGGGCGCCGGCACGGGGGCGGTGGCCGGAGCGCTCAAGGGCGGGGTCGGGACGGCGAGCGCCGTGCTGGAGTCGGGTGTCACGGTGGCCGCGCTGGTGGTGGCCAACGCGGTGGGATCGGTGGTGGAGCCGGAAACGGGTTTGCTGTACGGGGAGTTGGCGCGAGGACGCACGGCGGGGCCGTCGGCCGCGGTGCGCGAGGCGGCCCGGCTGCGGCTCGCGGAGGCCGCTGCGAGGAACACGCCGCCGCCGTTGAACACGACGCTCGCCGTCGTCGCCACCGACGCCGGTCTGACGCGGGCGCAGGCACAGAAGTTCGCGGGTACGGCGCACGACGGGATCGCGCGTGCCGTGCGGCCGGTGCATCTGCTGAACGACGGGGACACGGTGTTCGCGCTGGCCACGGGTGACCGGCCGCTCGACGCCGGGAACCCCCTGGCGCTCAACGAGATCCTCGCGGCGGGCGCGGACCTGGTGACGCGCGCGATCGTGCGCGCCGTACGCGCGGCGGAGCCGGTGGACGGACCGGGCGGGGCGTGGCCGTCGTACGAGGAACTGTACGGGGAGGGCGGGGAGGGGGAGGGCCCCGGTTCTCCCGGGTGATCGCGTGACGGAGCGGGCCGGGGCCCGCCCGACGGGATCCCGTAGCCACCGGGATCCCATAGCCACCGGGATGCCGTGACCGCCGGAACCCCGTGGCCGCCGGGATGTCGTAGCCGCCGGGAACTGGTGCGGCAAGGGCGCCTTGCCGGACAATGGGCGCGACGGGCCGGAACCTTTCGCGGGGCGCGCGGACCGCTGGAACTGCCGCCCGACGAGGGCTTTTCGGCATCTCGGCGAGCCGCGGGGGAACTTGCCGCGCGGCCCGCCCGTTTTCCGTCCGCACGTTTTCTCGGTTCGCGGACATGATGTCCGACCGAGGGGCTACGGTATGCACCCACAAGGTGACATGCAGCAACGCCGGGAGAAACCTTGAGCGTTCCGTACGAGACGGCAGCGTACGAACCACCCGAGTCGCCCGAGTCTCCGGAGGAGCATCTCGCACGACTTCTGGGCCGCGCCCTGAACTCGTTCGAGCTGCCCGACGAGACGATACGGCGGCTCGACTGCGCGTTGGCGCACGACAGTTCGCTGCACTCCGCGCACCACAGCGCGGGGCTGCACCGCGAGACGCACCGGCACACCTGGCTGCTCGCCGACGGTTCCGCCGTCACGCTGTGGGAGCTGGTGCACAACACGGCGACGGGCCGCGACGCCCAGCACGAGGTGTACGTCGACGAGGAGGAGCTGCGCACCGCCACGTCCCGGCTGCCGCTCCCTCCGGACGCGCCGGACTTCGAGCTGCCCGTGTTCGTGCAGTTGTCGTCGATCCCCGAGCCGCGTCACACCTACGTGCCCGACGACTCCGCCGATCACGCGCGCCGGCTTCTGCGGCGCGCGGAGAATCCGGACCGGCCGGACGCCGACCTCACGTCGCTGCTGCTCCGGGAGGCGCTCGCGCACCAGATCACACAGGCCTTCGGACGCCCTTGCCGCGCGGGGCAGGCGGGGCTGTGCTTCTCGCTGTACGAGCACGCCTTCCTGCTGCGCGACGGGCGGGAGATCTCCCTGTGGGAGGTCGAGCACACGGCGACCCCGGACCGGCGGCACATGTGCGAGGTGTACGCGACGGAGGACGCCGCCCGGGACGCGATGGAGCGCCGGGCGGCACGACTGGGCTGAAGCCGGAAGGGGCCCCGGCACCGATGTGCCGGGGCCCCTTCCCGTTCGGACCTCCGCGTCGCGCGGGTGACGGCCGGGCGGGGATCAGCCCGCGAATTCCGGCGTGCGGTCCGACTTCCGACCCTCGTTCTCGTCCTTGCCCTGGGTCTGGTCCTGGCCGGGGATCCGGTCCGCGGTGTCCGTCTCGTCCTGCGTGCCCTCGACGTGCTGGGCCGGCCGCTTCGGCAGGGCGAACATCAGCAGGAAGATGACGGCCAGCACGGCGGCGACCCAGCCCAGCGCGTGCTGGAAGGCGTTCACGAAGGCCGGGCCCGTCTGGACGGGGGTCAGCCGGTCGTCGATCTCTCCGAAGAAGACGACCGAGACCAGGCCGAGGCCGAGCGCGTTGCCCATCTGCTGCACGGTGTTGATCAGACCCGAGGCCGAACCCGAGTGCTCGCGCGGGACCTCCGAGAGCACGGCGTCCGTCAGCGGCGCGACGATGAAGCCCATGCCGGCGCCCATGACCACCAGCGGGAGGGCCATCTGCCAGGAGGCGATGTCCATGCCGTACCGGTCGGACTCCCAGATGTAGAGCAGCACACCGAGCGCCATGATCAGGGCGCCCGCCTGGAGCACCTTGCGCCCGAAGCGCGGGACCAGCAGCTGCACGGACATGCCCGCCGCGGCCGAGACCGCGATCGAGAACGGCACTCCGGTGAGCCCCGCCCGCAGGAGGCTCCAGCCCAGCCCGATCTGCAGGTACAGCGTCCAGACCAGGAAGAAGATGCCGAGCGCGATACCGAAGACGGTCTGCACGGCGATGCCCGCCGCGAAGCTCTTCACCCTGAACAGCGACAGCTCGACCAGCGGTGAACCGTCCCGCGCCGTCTTCCGCCTCTCGTACGCCACCAGTGCCGCGAAGACCCCGAGGGAGCCGGCCATCGACGCGTACCCCCACAGCGGCCAGCCCAGCTCACGGCCCCGGGTCAGCGGGTAGAGCAGCATCAGCAGGCCGAGCGTGACGAGGGCGACGCCGACGAGGTCGAGCTTGAGGGCCTTCGGGGCCTTGGACTCGCTGATGAAGCGGCCGCCCAGGATCAGCGCGACGACACCGACCGGCAGGTTGATGAGGAAGATCGGCCGCCATTCCAGCCCGAACAGGTTCCACTCGGTGAGCAGCGCGCCCAGCAGCGGGCCCGAGACCGCGCCCAGACCGACGATCGCGCCGAAGAGACCGAAGACCTTGCCGCGCTCGTGCGCGGGGAAGGTGGCGTGCACGATCGACAGGACCTGCGGCACCATCATCGCGGCCATGGCGCCCTGCAGGATGCGCGAGGCGACGAGCATCTCCGGGTTCGCCGCGAAGCCGCACAGCGCGGACGCGACCGTGAAACCGGCCACGCCGATGAGGAAGAGCCGCTTGCGGCCGTGGATGTCGCCGAGCCGCCCGCCGGTGACGAGTCCCGCGGCGAAGGCCAGCGCGTAGCCCGCGGTGATCCACTGGATCTGGCTGAAGCTGGCGCCCTCGTCCTGCTGGATCGACGGGATCGCGATGTTGACGATCGTGACGTCGACCAGGTCCATGAAGGCCGCGGTCATCACGATGGCGAGGGCGAACCAGCGCCGCCGGTCGGGCACGGCGCCGGGTTCCGTACTGCTGAGAGCTGTCTCAGAGGTCTCGGTGGAGGTCATGCGACAAACCTAGAACCCGATTAGGTCAGGTCGTGTCCTAGTTGTCCGGCACCCTGGAAAACATGACGACCGATACCCCGGCCCGGCTTCTCCAGCTCCTCTCCCTCCTCCAGACGCCCCGCGAGTGGCCCGGCGGCGAGCTGTCCGAGCGTCTCGGGGTGTCCCGTCGTACGGTCCGCCGCGACATCGACCGGCTCCGCGAGCTCGGCTATCCGGTGCAGGCGACCAAGGGCGCGGACGGCGGCTACCGGCTGGTGGCGGGCACGGCGATGCCCCCGCTCGTCCTCGACGACGAGGAGGCCGTCGCCATCGCGGTGGGCCTGCGGGCCGGCGCCGGGCACGCGCTCGCGGGTGTGGACGAGGCCTCGGTGCGGGCGCTGGCCAAGCTGGAACAGGTGCTGCCGTCGCGGCTGCGCCGCCGTGTGTCCATGCTCCAGGCCGCGACCACTCCCCTGACCAGCGGGGACGGGGCGAGCATCGCCCCGGAGACGCTGACCGTGATCGCGTCGGGCATCGCGGGGCAGGAGCGGCTGCGGTTCGCCTACCGCTCCGGGGACGGGACACCGTCGCGGCGGCTGACCGAGCCGTACCGGCTGGTCTCCACCGGCCGCCGCTGGTATCTCGTCGCGTACGACCTCGACCGCGGCGACTGGCGGACGTTCCGCGTCGACCGGGTGGGCGAGCCCTTCGTGACGGGGGCACGGTTCACCCCCCGCGAACTGCCCACGGGGAACGCGGCCGAGTTCCTGCGGCAGTCGATGTACCGGCGCCAGGAGACCTACACGTACGACATCGTCTTCGCCGCCCCGGCGGACTTCGTCGCGGCGCGCTTGCCCGCCTGGGTCGGCGCGCCCGAGCCGCTCGACGAACGGAGCTGCCGGCTCCGGTCCTCCTCCAGCGACTCGGTGGAATGGCTGGCGGTGCGGATCGCGATGGTCGACTGCGACTTCACGGTCCGGGAACCGAGGGAACTCGCCGACTACATGAGGGAGCTGGGCGCACGGCTGAGCCGGGCGGGGACGGTGCCGCGGACCGGCGGCGGCTGACGGCCGGGCGCGCCCGGGCGGGGCCGCCCGCGCGACGGGGCCGGTGACACCGGGTGGACCGTCGGCGACGGCAGGTTATGCCGCTGTGGCAGAATCTGGCATCCGGGTCACCCCGGGGTTCAGGTTCGGGGTGGCCCGTTCTCGTCCTGCCCGAAAACCCTTCGTGCGCCCTTCGCGCATCCTGCGCACCCTTCGCGCCCGTCCCGCTCTCCGCCGGACCCCGCGCCCGCGGTCCTCCGCCCGGGACCGCAAGGGAGCCGGGCTTCGACGCCAGGGGGGAGGCGCCGAAACCCGGCTCTGGAAGAGTCCCGGCGCAGGGGGGGTGGGCGTCGGGACTCGGTTCTTGGGAGCGGTGTGCTTCCGCTCGGTGTTTCCGGTCGCTCGTTCCGCTGGGCGGGACCCCGAAGCGCGGGCCCTGAAGTCTTGTTCCCAGGGCCCGGAGGATTGAAGCGGCCTTACATGGCCATGTCTGGTCGACTTGTGGCCAACGTGGCGGGGGTACCCGTGCGCGGACAGGGCGAGGCCGGTCCGGCGACCGCTCGGTGAATGCACCCGTACGGCCCACTCACCCCGCTCGCCCGGCCTCTCCCGTGCGCTCCACGTGCCCCTCCGCCGCTACGCCGCCGCGTCGAATCCGGTGTTTCGCGCCAGCTTCTTCAGTTCGAGCAGGGCGTGCTTCTCGATCTGACGGATGCGCTCGCGCGTGAGTCCGTGCTCCTTGCCGACCTCCGTGAGCGTGCGCTCCCGGCCGTCGTCGATGCCGTACCGCATCTTGATGATGGAGGCGGTGCGCTGGTCGAGGTGGCCGATCAGATCGTCCAGCTCCTCGCTGCGCAGCAGTGTGAGGACCGACTGCTCGGGCGACACGGCCGAGGTGTCCTCCAGCAGGTCGCCGAACTGGGTCTCGCCCTCGTCGTCCACCGACATGTTCAGCGAGACCGGGTCGCGGGCCCAGTCCAGCACGTCGCCGACGCGCTCGGGCGTCGTGCCGAGCTCGGCGGCTATCTCCGCGTGGTCGGGCTCGCGTCCGTTCTCACGGTTGAACTCGCGCTGCACGCGGCGGATCCTGCCCAGTTCCTCGACCAGGTGGACGGGGAGGCGGATCGTGCGCGACTGGTCGGCGATGGAGCGGGTGATGGCCTGACGGATCCACCAGGTGGCGTACGTCGAGAACTTGAAGCCCTTGCGGTAGTCGAACTTCTCGACCGCGCGCACCAGGCCGGCGTTCCCCTCCTGGATCAGGTCGAGCAGGGGCAGGCCGCTGCGCGGGTAACGGCGCGCCACGGCCACGACCAGCCGGAGGTTCGAACGGATGAAGACGTCCTTGGCGCGCTCGCTGTCGGCGACCAGCGCCTCCAGCTCCTCGCGGGAAGCGTCCGTCCTGGCCTCCGCCTCACCGTCGAGGATCTGCCGCGCGAACACACCCGCCTCGATGACCTGGGACAACTCGACTTCCTTGGCGGCGTCGAGCAGCGGTGTTCGCGCGATCTCGTCGAGGTACATGCCGACCAGGTCGCGGTCGGCGATTTCGCCGCCTCCGGCGCGAACACTGCGTGCCGCGTCGGCGGTCCCGCTGGTGGCGGACTGACGACGGGCGACGGCACGGGTTGCCATGCGTGCTCCCTTGCGTGGTGGGCTTGCGGGTGGTCCTGGACAACCGGTCTCACCCTCCCGGGTGCCCGGCATCCGATGGAAACAACGACTGGAATCAGGACAGAATTCCCAACCCGACCTCTGATTTTTCTGATCGTGCAGTACCCTGTCGCATCACTCTGGAGGTCCGATGCGGTCAGAACGTACAGATGTGCAGGTCAGACCGGGAGTCGCAGCCGACCTCGACGCACTCACGGAGCTGTACAACCACTACGTGCGTGAGACGTCCATCACGTTCGACACCATCGTCTTCACACCGGAGGAACGTCGTCCGTGGCTGCTCTCCCACCCTGAAGACGGACCGCACCGCCTGATGGTTGCCACGGACGCGGATTCACAGGTGATTCTGGGGTACGCCACCTCCAGCGCCTTTCGCGTGAAGCCCGCATACGCCACCTCCGTGGAGGTGACGGTCTACGTCGCCCCGGACGCCGCGCGCCGGGGCGTCGGCACCCTCCTCTACGAGGCGCTCTTCTCGGCGCTCGCGGCCGAGGACCTGCACCGGGCGTACGCCGGCATCACCCTGCCCAACGAAGCGTCCGTGCGCCTGCACGAACGCTTCGGGTTCCGGCACGTCGGCACCTACCGGGAGGTCGGGCGCAAGTTCGGCCGTTACTGGGACGTCGCCTGGTACGAGAAGGAACTCGCCCCCTAGGGGGTCCCGTTCGGGTCAGCCCGGGTCCGCGGGCCCGGGACCCGGACCGTCCCCGACGACGCCCGGGACCCGGACCGTCCCCCGGTCAGCCGAACTGCACCGACCGCTTCGCCATCCCGAGCCAGAATCCGTCGATCACGGACCGCTGCCCGTCGAGGCCCCCGGCGGCGTCCGCCGCGCCCATGGTCACGAAGAGCGGGGCGAAGTGCTCGGTGCGCGGGTGGGCGAGACGCCCCGCCGGTGACTTGCGCTCGAAGTCGAGGAGCGCGTCCACGTCGCCGGCCTCCAGCGCGCGGTGTCCCCAGTCGTCGAACTCGCTCGACCACGCGGGCACTCCCCCGCCGGTGTGCCGCAGGGCCGCGAGGTTGTGGGTGAAGAAGCCGGAACCGACGATCAGCACGCCCTCGTCGCGCAGCGGCGCCAGCTTCCGTCCGATCTCGAACAGCCGGACCGGGTCGAGCGTCGGCATGGAGATCTGGAGCACCGGGACGTCGGCCTCGGGGAACATCTCCTTGAGGGGGACGTAAGCGCCGTGGTCGAGCCCGCGGTCCGGGATGTCCTGCACCGGCGTACCGGGCGCGCGCAGCAGCTTGCGCACGGACTCGGCGAGCCGCGGGGCGCCGGGGGCCGCGTACGTCACCTGGTAGTAGTGCTCGGGGAAGCCCCAGAAGTCGTACACGAGGGGGACCGCCTCGGTGGCTCCGAGGGCGAGCGGGGCCTCCTCCCAGTGGGCGGAGACCATGAGGATCGCCTTGGGGCGGGGCAGGTCGGCGGACCAGGCGGCGAGCTGGCCGGGCCAGACCGGGTCGTCGGCGAGCGGCGGGGCGCCGTGGCTGAGGTAGAGGGCGGGCATGCGCTCCGGCGCGGGGCGCTCCTCGGTGGCGGCGGACATGGCGGCTCCCTCCGGAGGGTTCCATCGTACGGCGGCAGTGCTTGACCTTTGAAGCAGATGCTTGAAGTCTCAATCCATTGCTTAAAGTCTCAAGCTCTTCTCGTCGAGACTACGGCGACTTTATTTAAGTTTCAAGGACGTGCTCGTACAGTGGAGTACATGAACACGGCACCTGCTCCCGCTGAAGAGCCGCGCTGGCTGACCGACGAGGAACAGCGCACCTGGCGCGCGTACATGCACGCCACGACCCTCCTGGAGGACCACCTCGACCGTCAGCTCCAGCGTGACGCGGGCATGCCGCACATCTACTACGGCCTGCTCGTGCAGCTCGGTGAGGCGCCGGACCGCCGGCTGCGGATGACGGAGCTGGCCATGAACGCGAAGATCACCCGCTCGCGGCTCTCGCACGCCGTCGCGCGGCTGGAGAAGAACGGCTGGGTGCGCCGGGAGAGCTGCCCGTCCGACAAGCGGGGCCAGTTCGCCGTCCTGACCGACGAGGGCCACGAGGTGCTGCGCCGCACCGCGCCCGGCCATGTCGCCGCCGTACGCCAGGCCCTGTTCGACCGGCTCGGCCCCGAGCGGCAGAAGGCGTTCGGCGAGGCCATGCGGATCATCGCCGAGGGACTGCAGCCGAAGGACGCGGGAGCGGACCTGCCCTGGCTGCGCTAGGCCCTGTCGTTCGGATCAGGTGGCGCCGAGCGCGTCCGGACAGGGAACCGCCCCGGTTCCGTCTGGCGTGGAACCGGGGCGGTCTCCGGAGTCGTACGGACGGGGCGTCCCCGTCCCCGTACGTACGCGGGGCACCGTGGGTACGGACCGTGGAGTACCGGAGCACGGACCGCTGGACTACCGGAGTGCGGGCTGCGGAAGTGCCGGACCGTGGAGTACGGAAGCGCCGGAGGGCGGGTGGCCGCGGGGTCAGTGCGCGACGACCGGCACCTTCAGCTCGTCCTCCGCGCCCTCGCCCGTGCCCGAACCGACGACCGCGGAGGCGTCCGGACGGCCGGTGTTGATCAGGGTGAAGGCGATTCCCGCGGCGACCACGAGGATGCCGACGGCGAACCAGATCGCGTTGCTGTAGCCGTGCACCATGCCCTCCGCCTGGACGAGCTGCTGCTGCGCCTCGGTGCCGGCGCCCGCCATGTGGTCCTTGATGTAGGCGGTGGTCGCGGAGGCCGCGATCGTGTTCAGCAGGGCCGTGCCGATCGCGCCGCCGACCTGCTGCGAGGTGTTGACCATCGCCGAGGCGACACCGGCGTCCCGCGGCTCGATCCCGTGCGTGGCCAGCGACATGGCGGGCATGAACGCCGTACCCATGCCGAGGCCGAGCAGCAGCATCGCCGGCATCACCAGGGTGACGTACGACGAACCGATCTCCAGCTGCGCCAGGAGCAGCATGCCGAGCGCGGCGACCAGGAAGCCGGGGCCCATCAGCAGCCGCGGCGCGACCCGGGTCATCAGACGGGCGCCGATCTGCGTGGAGCCCGTGATCATGCCCGCGATCATCGGCAGGAAGGCGAAGCCGGTCGAGATCGGCGAGTAGCCCTTCACGATCTGCAGGTAGTACGTGAGGAAGAGGAAGGTGCCGAACATCGCGATGATCGCGAGGCCGAGGGAGAGGTAGACACCACCGCGGTTGCGCTCGGTGATGACGCGCAGGGGCAGCAGCGGGGCCTTGACCTTGGACTCGGTGAAGACGAACGCGGCCAGCAGCAGGGCCGAGGCGACGAACAGGCCGACCGTCAGGGAGTCGCTCCAGCCGTCCGACTCGGCGCGGGTGAAGCCGTAGACGAGGGAGACCAGACCGAGGGTGGACAGGACGACACCCGGGATGTCGAGCGGCGAGCGGTTGCGGCCGCCCTCGGGCTCACGGATGACGAAGTACGCGCCGGCCGCGGCGATGATCGCGAACGGGATGTTGACGAAGAAGGTCCAGCGCCAGTTCATGTACTCGGTGAGGACACCGCCGAGGATGAAGCCGACGGCGCCACCGCCACCGGCGATCGCGCCGTAGATGCCGAACGCCTTCGCGCGCTCCTTGGCGTCGGTGAACATCACGGCGAGCAGCGAGAGCGCCGCGGGCGCCAGCAGCGCGCCGAACACGCCCTGGAGGGCACGGGCACCGAACATCATCGCGCCGCTCTGTGCCGCGCCGCCGAGCGCGGAGGCCGCGGCGAAGCCGACCAGGCCGATGACGAACGCCCGCTTGCGGCCCCACAGGTCGGCGATGCGGCCGCCGAACAGGAGCAGACCGCCGAAGGCGAGGGCGTAGGCCGTGACGACCCACTGCCGGTTGCCGTCCGAGATACCCAGGTCCTGCTGGGCCGAGGGCAGGGCGATGTTCACGATCGTGGCGTCGAGCACCACCATGAGCTGGGCCAGCGCGATGAAGACGAGCGCCTTCCAGCGGTTGTTGTGCGCGTCGGACACCGGGTCCGGAACTGCTTTGGACGTGCCTGTTTCAGACATGGGGGTACCCACTCCGGGACTTCGTGGCGAAAAAACGCAATGAAAGGGGACGGCTCGTCGACGTCGACGGCCGGAGGACGCAGCACGGGCTGCTCGGGCTGTACGGCTATGTGACTGTGCGGCTTATGACTGTGCGGCTATGGCTGTGCGGCTGTGCGGCTGTGCGTCTGTCGGATACGAGCAGGGGTCACGTGTTCTGACCGGCGCCCGGTGCCGGACTCATCGGCCGTCGGCCGGCCGGTCACGGCGTCACGGCGCCTCGCGCGTCGGTCACACTCGTCGCAGTTCCTCCACGGTGGCGGCCACTCCCGGCAGTTCGGAACGGGCAGGGGCCCGTATCCCGTCCAGGAACAGCTGCAGATGACGGTGTACGAAGCGGTCGATGCCCTGGCACGCGGTGCCCGGCAGCGGCCTGGTGAGCTGGCTGACGGCGATCATCAGATCGCCCAGCTCGACGTCGGGGCGCAGCTGTCCGGCCTCACGGGCGCGGGCCATCAGCCGCTGGATCAGATCGGTGATCCGGTCGCGCGCGGCGACCAGGTCGGGATGGTTCTGGTCGAAGTTCGCGGAGAGCATCGGGCACAGGGCGCCGATCCGCTCGTCGGCGGCGAAGTGCACGAAGCCGCTCAGCGCCTCGAACGCGTCGCCGTCCTCGGCGAGCGCCTCCTCGACCCACTCCGAGGTGCGGTCCATGACCGAGCACACGACCTCGCGGGCGAGGGCGTCCCGGTCGGGGAAGTTGCGGTACACCGTGGCGTTGCCGACACCGGCCCGGCGGGCGATCTCGTCGAACGGCACCTCGGCGCCGAACTCGACGAACATCTCGCGGGCGGCGGCGACGATCCGCTCCCGGTTGCGCAGGGCGTCGGCGCGGGGCCGGGTGACTCGGCGCTGCACGGGGGTCGCGGTCTCCACGACGTACTCCTCGAAGCATCTCGAACTCGGATGCGATCCGGGGAATCGGTCCCCGTTTCGCTCGGACGTATGACTAAACGGGGAAACGATCCCCGGTTATTTCCCGGACCTGGAAGAGAAATATGTGACCTGCGTCACACTCATTCTTCCCCTCTTCGGCGCCTCCCGCAGGTGAACCCGATCGGGCCCATCCAGCGCGCGCCCGGCGCGTCGGCGACCGAGGGTGATCGAAAGGGTGCAGTCGGAGACCGGTGGCTGCCGTGGAGCGAAGGACCCCCGCATGCAGCCGTCCAGTCGCCGCCGCATACGCCCGCGCCGTGTGGCCGCGCTGGCCACGGTGACCGCTCTGACGCTGGCGGTCAGCACTTCCGCCGGCACCGGACACCTGACGGCGGGCTCCGCCACGGCGGGCCCCACGGCGCTCGCCCGCTCCACGGCACTCGGCCCCTGCATGATCAACGGCCCGTCGGACGTCCAGATGGGGGAAGGGGTTCCGACCCCGTCCGGCTACGCCCGCTCCACCGGCACCCTGCGGGCCCTGACGCTGATGATCGACTTCTCCGACGCACCCGGCGAGGGCAGCGCCCGCGAGCGGTACGACGAGTTCTTCCCGAAGACGCAGGAATGGTTCCGCACCGCCTCCTACGGCCGCCTCGACTACCGGCCCGAGGCCCCCGTCCGGCACTGGCTGCGGATGCCCGAACCCTTCAAGGCGTACGGGATAGAACGCGGCGCGCCCTTCGAGCCCGGGTACCGCCAGCTGGTCCAGGACATCGTGGCCACCGCCGATCCCGAGGTCGACTTCCGGTCGTACGACATCCTGAACGTACTGGTCACACCGAACGCCGGGCCCTCCGCGCTGGACACCGTGCTGTCCGTGACCTTCGCCGGCAACACCGAGGCACCGGTGGCCGACGGCGTCCCGGTCGCCAACGCCTCCTTCGTCTACAGCCGCCAGGACGACGGCTCGGGCTCCTACGCCGACACCGGTTACCGCGTCCTGCCGCACGAGAACGGCCACACCTTCGGCCTGCCCGACCTCTACACGCAGGACGGCGGGGGCGCGGTCGGGCACTGGGACATCATGAGCGAGGACTGGGGGGCCGACAACGACCTCCTCGGCTGGCACAAGTGGAAGCTCGGCTGGCTCGACGCCTCCCAGGTCGGCTGCGCGGCGGCGCGCGGCACCACCGAGTACACGCTGACCCCGCTGGCCCTGCGGGGCGGCGCCAAGCTCGTCGTCATACCCGTCGGCCCCCGGAGCGGGTACGTCCTCGAAGTGCGCACCCGCGCGGGCAACGACTCCGCCGTCTGCCGTCCCGGAATACTCGTCTACAAGGTCGACGCGGACGTGGACACCGGGAACGGGCCCGTCACCGTGTACGACTCCCGCCGCGACAGCGGCGGGTGCACCCGTTCGCCCAACGTCCAGGCGGAACTCTCCGACGCGCCCTTCTCCCCCGGCGAGACCTTCAAGGCCGCCAGGGCGGGGCTCACCGTCCAGGTCGCGTCGGCGGACGGGGCGGGGAGGTACCGGGTGTACGTGACGCGCCGCTGACCACCGGGCGAGCCGTCGGCCGACCGCATCGGAGAGCCCGTGCCATCAGGTCCCGCACCACCGGGCCCCACGCCTGATGGAACTCGGCAACGCCTGCCTCGCCGCCCTCCGGCTGCCCCGCGTCCTGGGCCCGCTCGTCGACGAACTGGCCGACGAACTGGCCGACGAGATCGACGAGTCGGTCTCCCCCGCCGTCCGCGCCCGGGGCCGCCCGCGGGCCGGGCGTCACGGACCCGAAGCGGTTCAGGTCCGCCTCGACGCGGGCCGCTTCCGCCGGGTGCCGCGATGCCGAGATCACAGGAGGCCGCCACCTGGCGTGAAGATGATCTGTGCGCCCCAGGCCCCGTTGACAGACCCAGAAGCAGGTTTCTAGCGTCGCTCGCGGCAGGACAAACAGCAGCCGAACGACAAGGAGCGTCCGGGTGGTCGCGTCGTGGTGAGGCAGGAGAGGTCCGAACGGACCAGGCGCAACCTGATCAGGGCCGCCTCGACCGTGTTCGACCAGTCCGGCTACGAACGGGCCACCCTGTCCGCGATCAGTGAGCGCGCGCAGGTCACCAAAGGCGCCCTGTTCTTCCACTTCGCGGCCAAGTCCGATCTGGCCCGCGCCGTCCAGACGCAGGCCTGCGCGACGTCGGGGGCGGCGCTGGGGAGGCTGGCGCGGCGCGAGACGCCGGCGTTCGAGATCGCCACCGCCATGGCCCACACCCTCGTGCGCCTCCTGGAGACGGACATGACCGTCCGCGCGGGCGCACGCCTGGCCCAGGAGATCAGGACTCCCGACGACCCGTCACTCCACTGTCACGCCAACTGGCTCGGCGCCCTGCACGGGGTCATGGGCCGGGCCCGGAAGGACGGTTCGCTGCTCCCCGGTGTCGACGTCCGCGCGGCGGCCGTACTGATACTGGCCATGGTCACCGGCACGACGACCCTCCCCCACCTCGCCGCGGCCCCCACCGCCCCGCACACCTCGGCCCCCCGCTCCTCCGAGGAGACGGGCGACCTGTGGCTGACCCGCATGCTCCACCTGACCCGCCCGGCCCTCTCGACCCTCCCGCCCTCCTGACCGCCACCCGAAAGCCCCCGCCGGACCCCGCCCGGAACCGCCGCCCCGACCTCGACACCGGACCTCTCACACCCCTGCCGATACACACACCCGCACCCTGCCGACACACCCGCACCCCGGCGACACACACCCGCATACCGCCCACCAAGCCCCGAACCCCCCGCCCGTCCCCACCCCACCCGACCTGCGCGAACGGGAACCTTCCCAGCCTCCACCCCGGATCCGCTACGCTAGCTACCGGATCGCACACGATCCGCACGCCTTCGTAGCTCAGGGGATAGAGCACCGCTCTCCTAAAGCGGGTGTCGCAGGTTCGAATCCTGCCGGGGGCACAGTGTCTGACCAGCGCGTTTACCTCTCCGAGGTAGGCGCGCTGTTCGTCGTAGCCATGGCATTAACCATGAATAGGTTCCAGAACCATGGCGAACACCAAGAGCAAGCGACGTCAGCGCGGCAGCATCCGCCCCAACGGGGCCGGCTTCCAGATCCGGGTCTACGCCGGGCGCGACCCGCTCACGAAGAAGGACATCTACCTCCACGAGCAGGCCGAGACGGAGACCGAGGCGGAGAAGGTCCGTACCCGGCTCCTCCACCAGGTCGACGAGAAGCGCCACCCCAAGACGCAGGTGACCATGTCCTTCCTGCTCGACCGGTGGCTGGGCGTCGCAGAGCTCGACGAGACGTCGTACGAACGGGCCGAGGGCATCATCCGCAACTACCTCAAGCCCACCTTCGGCGACCTCAAGGCCGGCAGACTGACCGCCGAGATGCTGGAGCTGTTCTACGCCCGTCTCCGGCAGTGCCGGGACCAGTGCGAAGGCCGGCGCAACGGCAAGACCGACCCCAAGACGAAGCAGAAGCACGTCTGCGAGCCGCTCGCCGCGAACTCCGTCCGCAAGATTCACTTCATCCTGCGGCCGGCACTCAACCGCGGCCTGCGCTGGGGTTACGTGACGACGAACGTGGCGACCCTCGCCGAGCCGCCCTCCCAACCCAAGCCGAACCCCGACCCGCCCACTCCCGAAGAGGCGGCCCTGGTTCTGAACACGGCCTGGCAGCGGGACCTGGACTGGGGAACGTTCCTGTTCATGACGATGGTCACCGGCTCACGCCGCGGCGAGATGTGCGCCCTGCGCTGGTCGGACATCAGCCTCGACCGCCTCGAACTCTTCGTGAAGCACTCCAACAACGGCCGCAGGATCAAGGACACCAAGACCCACCAGCGCCGCAAGCAGGCCATCGACGTGATCACGCGTTCTGTCCTGGCCGCCCACCGGGCCCGAGCCGAGGAATGCTGCAAGGCGCTCGGCGGTGAACTCGCCCGTGACGCCTTCGTGTTCTCCGGCGAAGCCGACAACTCCGCCCCGCTCGTGCCCTCGAGCGTCAGTCAGCGTTACCGCCGCCTCGCGAAGAAACTGAAGATCCACACCCACCGGCTGAAGGACCTGCGCGCGTACAACGTGACCGAGCTCCTGGGCGCCGGTGCCGACGTACGGACGGTCGCCGGCCGCGTCGGGCACGGCGGCGGAGGCGCGACCACGCTCAAGTACTACGCGGCCTTCCTGGCCACCTCCGACCGCCAGGCCGTCACCGCCTTCGCCAAGCAGCTCCCGGTGCCGGAAGGGCTACTCGCCGAGCAGCCGGTCACCACCGTCATCAACGGGCTCCGCCTGCTCTGCGAGTGCGGCAACGAATCGCTGTGGGCGATGCTCGTGGTCACCGAGGACGGCGCCGAGGCCCTGTGCGGCCAGTGCGAGGCAGCCGTCCAAGCCCGCCCGGACGCAGCCGTGGGCCCCATCGGCAAGACCATCAAGGCCGAGGCCGCCCCGCCGCGTGAGCTCGCTCCCTGGGAAGTGATCGCACAGGAACTCGCGGACGCCATCAAGGACGGCACGATGCTCCCTGGCGAGGACGTCCCCACGGTCGGCGACATCGCGCAAGCCCACAGTGTCTCGGTCGGCACCGCGCACCGGGCCTTCACTCAGCTGAAGAAGGACGGCCTGATCGAGGTCAGCCGGGGCCGCCGAGCCGTCGTCCGCCAGCGTCAGGAGACAGCCGATGTCGCATAAGCCCCGTACCCTCCCCCGCTTCCTCCGCTGCGCGTGTCGAGGCCCGTACCGTAGGTCGGTGGAGTGGGATGTTCGAGGGCGGGCTGGATGTCATGGCCTTGCTGGGGACTCCAGGTCGTCTAGGAGCCGTTCCAACTCCGTCCAGGAGCGGACGCGCTGACGGGCGTACACGGGGCTGTCGAAGAACAGCGTGTGGCAGTGCTGGGTGATGTTCTGCAGGGCGGTCAGCTTCTGTTCCTCGGTCCGGTCCGAGATCCAGACCCCGCGAACATTGCTGGAGTAGCGCACTGCCAGCTCCGGGAGCCGAGACCCGGTGTACGCGAAGAGGAGCTGCACGGCATGGTCGGTGAGGTACTTGGTTGCCTCGTCGACCTGAGCCCGCCAGCGGGCGCGTTCCTCCCGCAGTGCGGTGCGGACCGCGTCGGTTGCCTCCGGCACGACGGGTGCCGCAAGCAGATGAGTGACCGCGGACAGGACGTTCAGCATGTTGGCCTGGAACTTCTCGCGGGCCTGCATCTTTGCTTGGAAGCGCCGGTTCCGGACTTCAAGCAAGGGCGAGACGTATCGTCCGGCGACTATCAGGGTGAGCAGGGAAGTCACGATCGAGATCAACGCGGTCGTACCCCACGAGGGCATCCAGTCAGGCATAGACACGATTCTGGTGGCCTGAGTCAAGGGCGGTGGCCGTTGGGGGCCTTCGTTCACCCTGTGCGTGACGACGGATTCCTACATGTTGCTGCCGCTGGAGCCTTCGTCCAACTGCCGGCGCGCCCCGCCGTTGGCCCGCGCGGTTGCTTTGGCCAGCCCGTCCACTGAGTAGGAGATGCCTTTCAGTGCCTCTTCCAGAGGCTTGCTCGGGCTCTCGCCCATCAGCACTCCCTGAAGGACCTCCAGGTCCACCCGGTACGTCAGCGTCTCCACAGGCCCAGCCGGACCCGTCGCGTCGACAGTGAAGTCGAACTGCATCGGCAGCCCGGACGCCTCACGCCGGTAGTAGACGTCGAAGGCGAACACCAGACGACGTCCCGGCGGCAACACCGGGATGGTCCGCGCCAGGGCCCGCTGCAGTCGTTCGGTGAGGTTGTCGTGGCTGGATGCGAGATCCGGGGTGACCCGGATCCGTACGTCCCGGGCCATGGTCGGCCCCGTGTTCTCGATGCTGAGCACCAGCAACGGGGAGCCCTGCCGGTCGGGGCCGATGTCCACGACCACGTACGGTTCGCTTTGCTCCCGGTGCACCCGTTCAGCAAGCGCCAACTGTTCGCGGTGGGCACGCTCGGCATGCTCAGTCTGCTGCCTGGCGATACTCAGCTGTTCCTCGGCCGCTTGAGCTTGGCGGTCGGCGTGCCTTGCCGAGTCGGACGCGGTCCTGGCCTGCCAGAACGTGATCCCTGCCGCGACCAGAGCCACGGCACCCGCATACCGCGGCCGGCGCGCCCACATGGGCCCTGCTGGTCATCGGGCTCGCGGTCACCCACGCAGACCTGCACAACACCGACCGAGCCCGTCACCGCGACCAGACGAGCTGACGACCGGAACGCCCCTGGCCACAGACCCAGGCAACCAGCGGGGCTCAGGGGAACTCACCGGATGTCGCACACGAGAGCGCAGGGCGCCGGGAAGTGGTGCGTGCGGACCTCCTCCCAGCAGCTACCGGCGGGTTACTTGTTCCCCGGTGTCTGGGCTAGGACTTCGGGGCCTACACACGCGCCGACGGCTACCAGAGTGCGGCTCGGCGGGGTCGCGCTCGCCTTCCTGCTCGATCTACTTGAAGAGCTGGCATCCCGGGGGTTGAAGGTATCGAGCCTTCGTGCCAGGATCTCGATAGTCCAAAGGGCGGGGAGCCCTGAGTATTCACCTATTGGGGGCAGTTCATGATTCACATCACCCTTGGTGCGAGGCGGTACGTCAACCCGCAGGAGGACCAGCTCGGCCGCAACGTCGTCGGCTTCGACCCGGTCATGAACGACGATGCCCTCTTCCACGCCAACCGTGGCTGCTGGGTCCTCGGCGAACGAGCTGAGAAGGAGCGCTACGCCCTGCTCTCCCACGAGGGCGAGGTCCGCATGGCCATCGAGATTGACAGCCTCGTCGCCGTGGCCGGAGGACGCAAGGCGATCGAGGGCAGGTACCTCACGTCGGGCGACGAGGTCTACGACGCTTATGTTGGCAAGCCCACGCCCGTCGAGACGACCCGCAACCCGATCACCTACTTCGACTCCCCCCTCGGCGCCCGCACCTGCTACTGCGGCTGCGGAGAACTGGTGGCCAGCGGCTGGTTCGTAATCGGCCACGACCAGCGGGCGCTGCACGCCCGGATCTCGAAGATCGGCACCGTGCGCGAGTTCATCGACTGGTTCGACAGCACCTACGTCGAGGCGATGGGCGAGTAGCCGCCCGTACCTTTCACCTCATCTGGGTAGGCCTTGTGCTCCTGGCCGCGGCCAGGAGCACAAGGGCACCGCCGACCGCATCGCCGCGCCCGGCCGGACGGAGATACAGCGTGCGGCGCCGTTTCTGCATGAGGTGATCGCGATGCTCCCCGGGCTGGAGGTAGTCGTCCCGATGGGGCGCAAGGCGCAGGCCGGCTGGGCGGCCTACCAAGAACAGTACGCACCCAAGGTCCACAGGCTCGCCACGTGGCATCCCAGCCCGCGGGTGTTCGCCTCCAGGCCCGCAGCCCGTCAGGAGATCCTGGACACGTTGCACCAGGCGGCCAAGCTCCTGAAATCCGTCTGAACACCACACCCAGGGGCTGAAGGCCCCCCTCACATCCCGCCATGCGGCCCGTAGTCGGGCGACGGGCATGCCGCCCTGGTCTATGTGAACACCCTCATGCTCCAGGCGGTCCTGGCCGAACCCGAGTGGTCGAACCTACTCACCTCGGCCGACCGGCGCGGCCTGACCCCGTTGTGCTGGGGACGCGTACGGCCCTACGGCGAGGTGAAACTGGACCTGGGCGCCCGCCTTCGGATCGGCGGCACCGACATGGGGGCGTGTAGAAGCAACCCACCAGGTGGGGCAGGCCGCTGGTCTGCCCCACCTGAACTGCGGAACGCCCCCGCAATCGGTTCGCCGCCTTTCGAAGAGGCGGTCAGGCCAGCCGGTAGACGGCCCGATCGGGATCCGGCCTCACGATCAGACCGTCATCGGTGAGCGCGCGCAAGGCCCCACGCGCCGCCTTGGCCGTGGCCTCGTCGTCTGCCTTCTCATGCCCGGCAACACTCAGGCCAAGTACGGCGCGTTTCGTGTCCCAGTCGCCACCCAGCGCCTGAATTACTGTGAAAAGTGCCTGTTTGTCCGGCAGCTTCTCGGTCATCTCATTCTCCCCTTCGGCATGCGCCACGGGCGCGGTGTGTACCTGCCGGGTTCTGCGTCGCGCTTCCCCGGTGTGAGTATTTGCGGTGCCAAACCGAGACCGATCATCGTCGTGATGGGCGCCTCGGCGTGGTCCTACGCGTCATACGCGGCAAGGCGGTAGACAGCCCGGTCGGCGTCGACACGGTGAAGCAGGCCGCCAGCGGTGAGGTCGCGCAGAATCTGTCGGGCGCGCTTCTCGTCGACCGTGTAGCCAACCTCGTGGAGCGCCTCGACGGAGCGCTGTGCGTCCCAGTCTCCGCAGTCGGATCGGATGGCCTCGGCGAGAGAGTCCTTCTGGCTCGCCAGTTCGCCCTGCTGGTGAGTCTCTACGGCGGTCTGGAACGCTTGGAGGGCTTCGCCGCGAATGCGATAGCCAACAACCTTGCCGAACCCCGGGCCCTCGGCCAGGACGGGAAGGAGCTGGTCGGGTCCCCACCAGCCGCGCCGCACACCGCGCTTGAGAGCGGCCTTGAAAGCTCCGCTGCTTCCGGTGAGTTTGTCGCTGCCGCTGGGGCCTCGCAGCACGTCCGCCGGCACGTAGCCGTCTTCACGGGTGGCGGCCTCACGCAAGATGCGCTGTGCAGTCTTGGGCAGAGACAGGTAGTAACGCGAGGCGGTCTCGGGGTCGGTCCAACTCGTAGCGGTTTCCGCGACCTCAAGGTCACCGCCGCGCTTGGCAAGAAGGTCGAGCAGGGTTTTCTGGAAGTCAGGGTCGGGGTCTTCGATGATCACGTGCAAACGCACGTTACACCTCCACGAGAAGACGAGGGTAAAGGCTGACTTGACGAGGGGAACCGTATCGCCGGCCACCTCGTATTGCAACCCTCTACCCTCCTTATGTATTGCAACAAGTAACGAGAGGATCATCGGTGGCACTGTCGCGGTAAATGCCGGATTTACTGCGGCAGAGCCTCTACGGTGATCACCGCGACCTGCGGTGGACGATTCCGGCCGCAGAGATGAGGTATACGCATTTACTGCGGCAGCGCCGGGAAGGCGGAGCAGACGTGACGGTCGAACCAGTGACCGAACTCGGAAGTGGGGGCGCGCTTCGGCTGCCGCGCGCCCGAGTCGTGCCCCTGTCCGCCGCACCGGCGTCGTACCGGCGTCGTACACCGCGGCGGTCGAGCGGTACCTCACCAGCGCGGGCATCGCCAAGTCCTCCGCGCGGATCTACCGGATCTCGCTGACGACATGGGGATGGATGTTCGCAAGCGAACCCGCGCCGACCGGACCCGCCCGCCGCGGCGCGAAGCCGCCCGTCTTCCCCGTCGCCTCGATCGACGACCCGGCTCTGCCGGAGGTCCTGGCCGAGCTGGCGGCGGCGCGGGCGGACGAGATGGACGCCGACACCGTCAACCGGGAGCTGTCCATCGCGCGCAAGGCGATCGGCTGGTGGCAGCGCCAGGGCTGGATCGACGGCGATCCGACGATCGGCATCGAGCGGCGGCCGGCACCGCCGGACCGGACTAAGGCCCTCGCCGAGAACCAGATCGCCGCCCTGTGGCGCCTGGACGTCGCCCTGTGGGAGAAGACGTTCTGGAAGATGCTCTACGAGTCCGCCGCACGGGCCGATGAGGTGCTGTGCCTGAACGTCGAAGACCTGTACCCGCAGGACAAGCGCGGGAAGATCACCGCCAAGGGCGGGGCGACCGAGTGGATTCACTGGCAGTCCGGCACCGCCCAGCTGCTGCCCCGACTGATCGCCCGCCGCACCCGCGGCCCGCTGTTCCTCACCGATCGCAGGGCCCCGGCCGGAACACCGACGCTGGACGTTTGCGAGGAAACCGGCCGGGCGAGGCTCTCCTACCGGCGGGTCGAGGAGATCTTCGAGGAGAACACCCGGCTGCTGGCCAACCCGCTGGCCTCACCGGAGAACATCGAGGACCTGGACGGCTGGACCCTGCACCGACTCCGCCACAGTGCCCTCACACACGACGCCGAGGGCGGCACCTCCACCCCGATGCTGCTGGCCCGCTCCCGCCACGCCTCCGTCCGCTCCCTGGAGCGGTACGCCCGCCCCGGCGTCGACGCGGTCGCCCGCCACGTCGCCGAGCGGGACCCTGCTGCCCGCCGACGGGGTTAAACCGGGTTGCCTCGGCGGCTGCCCGCCAGAGGCTCCAAGATCAACTATTAGCGGCTTCTGGGCTTACCTCGGCGTCACCCCTGGAACGGTACGCCCGTCCCGGTGCCGACGCGGTCGCCTGGCACGTCGCGCAGCGCGATCCGGCGCCCGCCGACGCACGTGAATGGAAGGCTGAGAAGCATTCGTGGCGGATCGTGAGGTAGCCGCTCTCCGGGCCGTAACGACGGGTGCTATGCCCCATTGGCATACTGCCGACGTTTACACGAAGAGTCGGTAAGGGGTGGGGCAGATGTGGGGCTGGCTGGGGTTTTCGCAGAGATGGACGAGCGGGGCGTGGCGGTGGGCAGCCTTCGCGTTCGGCGTGCTCCTTGTGACCGCCCTGACAAGGGGTCGGGGCGACAACCTGCTGGAGAGCGCAGTCGTGGTCTTCGTGATCTATGCGGCTATCACGTACATGTTTCCGCGGTTCGTCTCGGTGTCGAGCATCGGCATCTACGCGGCATGTGCGGCAGGTGTCGTGGTTGCCGCCTTCATGGGGCGTTGGCAACTTGCTGGGGCTCTCGCCGTGCAGGGGGTCGCGCACTACGGGCTGATGTGGCTTGGCTGGAAGACCTACGGCTACAAGTCGGCCCGCGCAGCCCGCTGGGAGGCGCGGGCAGAGCGTGCCGAGGCTCGCAGGCAGGTTGACGCCTGGGCGGCGGAGGTGGCACCGCTGGTACCGCGCACGTATCCGAACGGGGAACCGTTCCCCGTGGACGCGGTGCAGCAAGTACAGCGGGTGGCCACTCGCCTGTCCCTGACGAACCACCCGGACCTGAGCGAGCTTCTGATCTCGTGCATGATGCTCTTCCAGCGACTCGCAGCCCTCGCAAAGCCGGAGGGGGAAAACGGCTACACGGTGCACTTCGCTGAGGTCATGATCGCGACGCGGAACTCCCTTCTGCAGGAGGGACTCACCAGCGAGGCTGAGACGCTGAGGGACGCGTACTTCGCGATCATTGAGTACCACCGGCAGGCGGGGAACATGCCAACCGACGATCGCGAGGACGCGTAGACCTCGACCTAGCCCTCATTCGCCGACACGAAGCGGGGCCACGAGGTGCTGGTGATGCCGGATGAACGTGCCTGTGGAGGGCTCAACAGGCAGAAGGAAAATTACCGTTATCCTTCCCTCGCCCACCGGCTGGCGGGCGGCCCCGGCCGGGGTGAGGCGAAGGGAAGAGGCGTCCTTGGATGGCGAACTGGTCACTGCGATCGCCGCAACGATGGTGAGCGCGGTCGCCACGGGTTACGCCGCCATGCAGGCGCACATCGCCAAGGGCGCCGCCCGTTCCGCCGAAGCTCAAGTAGCCCTGCTGCTGCGGCAGATCGAGGGGGAGGAAGCGGACCGCTTCGAGGCCCGCGGACCGCAGTTCAGCATCGAAGCGGCCCACACCGACGAGTCCGACGTGAACGTGCCGCGCGGGAAGCTGGTGGTCAAGCAGGACTCCGGACCGCCGCTCAACTCGGTCACTGTCAGTGCGATCGGCTCCGGGGTGGAGGGCATGCGTGGCGGGTACGACCCTGACAGCGGTCACTCGGACTACCTCCGGGAGCAGAGCATCGACATCGGGCCGATGGCCGCCGGCGGGACGCACGACGTCTACGTGGATCTGGACTACCACACACATCGCACCCGCATTCAGCTCAGTCTGGTGTGCCGGGACCACACGGGCGACACCTGGCAGCGTGGCGTCGCCGCACGAGTCGAGCCGCTGCCCGACCCGCCGCGCGGGCCAGGCTCGACGGTGCGCGGATGAGCGAGTTACTTGTTCCCTGGTGTCTGAGCTAGGACTACGGGGCCAACCCCGGAAGCCGTCCGCGGGCGGTACCGGGGCCCTGCGCGGTTTTGGGACTTCCGGGCCCACCTACGCGCACGCGCGCGTGAACCTGTGCAAGTTGAGCAATCAGGCGGCGATCCGTCCGGGTTGCTCCCGCTGTTGGCCTCGTACGCGCGTGCGTGCGAAGGGCGGTCCAGAAAGTCCAGAAACCTCGGGCGCGACCCGCGTCCTACTTCATGCTCCGCCCCCTGGACTGGTCCGGCTGCGGGTGCACCGCGGCGGCCGGCTGGTGCTGAGCGGCCTGCTTCGTCTGCTGGTGGGCCCGGCGCGCGGTGGCCTCCCGGTCGTACAGCTCCGGGTGCTTCTCGGCGATCGTGGCGCGCAGGGCCTTCTCGGCGCGGGCGTCGGCGGCCTGGCGGCGGTGGCTGGCGGCGTACCCACGGAACTCGCCCGCCTTCCGAATGGCGCGGCCGACGTCGTCACGGTCCCGCTTGTCCATGCTGTGGCCGCGCCGTTCGGCGCCGGAGCGCATCTCCACGAGCCGCTCGGCGACCTTCTCCACGTCGGCGGGCGGCACCGGCGTGCTCGCGACACCGAAGCTCTCCGCGAACCGGCTCTGCCGCACCTGCTCCCATGCCTCCCGCAGGGCCTGCCGGGCGTCCCGCTTCGCGTCAGCCTCCATCTGAAGGTACGCGGCGCGCTCCGAGGACAGGCTCCCGGTCAGCTCGCGGTACTCCTTCAGCGACGTCCTCGCCAGGCGCAGCGCGATACAGCCCTTGCCCTCGCTCTCGGCGACGTTGGCCAACTGCCGGGCGCGGTCGTCGGCGTGGCCGGCCGCGGCGAACGCGGTCTGCAGGTGCTCCCGTGCGGTGGCGACATGGGCATCCGCCTGGTCGAGGACCTCCCCGGCCTCGGTGGCGAACCGCTGGCCGCGGGTGGGCTGTCCGGTGGCCTTCTCGTGGTCGAGGCGCGCGGCGAGTTCCCGGGCCTTGTTCTCCGCCTCGGTGACGGTGGCCTCGGCGTCGGCGGCGTACCGGTCGCCCTCGGCGATCAGCCGGTTCAGCTCCTGGGGGGAGGCGGCGCCGTAAATGCGCTTCGTCCAGGACGGGACCGCTCGTTCCTCGGCCCCGGCCCGGAGGCGGGCGAGCAGCTGCTTGGCCCTCTCCTCGGAACGCCGGGCCTCATCCTCACGGCGGGCCTCGCTCTGTGCCTGGCGGGCGGACAGGGACACCGACTTGGCCCGCCCGTGTCGCGCCATGCGGCTCTGTCGGAGCCTGCGTTCGGCGTCGGCGCGAGCCTCCTCGGCGGACAGGTCGCGCTGCTGGGGGAGCAAGGCGGGGGCCGGCGGTTCCTGCAGGAGGTCGGAGACCATGCCGTCCGGCCGGGACTGTCCCAGGAAGCGGGCGAAGGCGTCGATGGCGCGCTCCAGGCGCTCCCTCTCGGTGCGGGACTCGCCGAGCCGGGCCCGGGTCTGCTCGTTCTCGAGGACGGCCAGCGGCAGCCACAGGTGGTTTTGGCGCCGGGCCCGGGTGATGCCGGGATAGGTGGCGAAGGCGTTCGCGCCGTGCCCGTACATGAGCGAGGTGTTGCACGTCAGGCCCTGGCTCGCGGCGATCGTCATGGCGTAGCCGAGGGACAGCGCGCCGCCGGCGACCTTCTGCGGGGTCACCCAGCTGGACTCGTGGCGGTAGCCGTCGGGGGCCTTGGCGTCCCTGACCCGCCAGGTGATCTCGACGCGGTGGTTGTCGTCCAGCGCCGTGATGACGGCCCGGTAGCCGTTGAGCATGTCCGGGCCCTCGCCGCGGCGGCTGCGGTAGTCGTTCTCCCGGACGCGGACGATGTCGCCCACGGCGAGGGTGAGAGTGTCGCCGCCGGGCAGGGCGTAGGTGTGCTCGGCGCCGAGTTCGCCGGTCTCGCGGCGGATCGCCTGCGCGCCGAGGTTGAGCGCGTCGACGTCGCTGTTGCGGGCGGCGAGCACCACCATGCTGGCGATGAGGTCGTGCGGGTCGGCCCACTCCTGCAGGCGCAGTTCGTCCCATGCCATGAGGATCTGGGAGCGGGCCTCCTCGGCGGTCTCGGCGGGGTGCAGACGCCCGCCCTCGGCGAGCATCCGCAGAGCCAGTTCGTGGTCGCCGGTGCGCCAGACCTCCAGCGCGGCCCGTTCGGCGGCGTCCTCCTGACGGCGGTTCTCGGTGAGGGTGAGCCCGTGGACCAGGCGGTGGGCCTCGCGGAACCAGCCGCCGGGGCCGATCGCCTGCAGCTGCAGGTGGTCGCCGATGCCGACGACCTTCGTGCCGGTGCGCGCGGCCTCGGTCATCAGCGCGGCCGCCGCGCGGTCGTCGACCATCGTCGCTTCGTCCACGACCAGGACGTCGATGCCGCGCAGTCCGTTTCCGTTCTCGATCTCGCCGAGCCAGGCGGCCACGGTCCGGGCGGGGATGCCGGAGGCGTCGGTCAGGTTCTTCGCGGCGACCGCGGCGAGCGTCGCGCCAGCGTACGTGGTGTTGGTGGCGTCCCAGCCGATCCGGCACGCCTCCATCAGCGTCGACTTGCCTGCGCCCGCGACGCCGACGATGGCGTCGATGCCGTGCCCGGCGGTCAGCACCCGGGTCACCGCGGCGGACTGTTCCTCGGACAGCTCGAACCCAGCGGCGACCTGGAAGACGTCGATGGCGGCTGCGGCCTGGTCGCCGGTGAGCTGCACGGCGCCGCTACCGAACCTCTCCAGCGCCTGCGTGCGGACGCTCTCCTCGGCGTCGAGGATGTCCTGGGTGGTGTAGCGGTCGACGGACGACATGACGGTGGAGCCGATGGTGGGCACGCGCACCGCGTAGCCCTCGGCCGCCAGGACGTCGTCGCACAGCCGCTCCAGACTGTCCGGGGCGGCGTCGATCCCGAACTCCAGCGCGTTCGCCACGGCCGCCAGGAGCTGCGCGCGGCTGAACGTCTTGTCGGTCGCGGTCAGCCCCTCCTTGGGGTCGAACACGACGGCCGCGATGTCGCCGGGCGGCGGAATGCGCGGACCGATCCCGCCGGGCCCGTCGACACCGGCCCCGCCGTACGGGCCGCCAGGACCGTCCGGCCCGGGGGCGGCCGCAGCCAGCATCGCGTCGACGTCGTCGACGACCTGTTCGGCCCGCTGCCTCCAGCTCTCGCGCATCGTGGCCGCGTCGACGTCGAGCTTGTCGCGCTTGGTCGCCATGGAGACGGCCTGCTTCTCCTGGCGGCTGGCGTCGGCGCCGGCCTTCTCGTCGACGAGCGCGGCCCGGCGGGAAAAGTGGTCGCGCACCTGCTCGGGGATGCCGACGATCTCCCAGGCACCGGTGCGTTCGTTGCGCACCCGCCGGATGCCGAAGTGCTCGTACGTGAGCGCGCGGACGCGGGCCTTGAAGTAGGCGTCCAGGGCTGAGGCGTGGTGGTGCAGGTCGCTTCCGCTGTTGGCGATCGACCGCCACTCGCCGTCCTCGCACAGCGCCATGTTGACGACGGTGACATGCAGGTGCAGGTGGGGGTCGCCAGGCTCCCCGGCCCGGATCGGGCGGGCACTCTGGTGCTCGACACTCCAGGCGAGCAGTCCCCCGGTGGCCAGCCGCACCGGATCGCCGTCCTTGCTGCCGACCGCGTACCCGGCCCACCGCTCCATCTGCCGGAAGGTGTCACCCATGGCCTGGTGGACCAGCTCGCGCAGCTTCTCTGCCGGGAGCAGGCCCATCAGGGCCTGCACCACGCTGTCGGACTTGGGGAGGTCGAAGACCACGTCCCAGCCCCGGACACGGTCGTCGGCACGGAGGTCTTTGTTCTCCCATGCCGTGGCGAGTTCCGTTTCGCCATAGACGTCGTCCAGGGAAATCCCGGCGGCACGCGCGAGTTTGTGAAGGGTGGTCACCTGCATCCGGTGCATCTCACCGAAGTGGTGAACGTTGCGCTGTTGCTGCTCGAATACGCGCTTCTGCTTCGGCTTCCCCTCGAACAGTTCGCCCGGCTCAACGCCCTTTTCCTCGGCGGCCTTTTCGACGGCCTCGACAAGCCGGGCGGTGGTCAGCTGAGCCTTTTCGTGTGCGCGTACGGAGGTGCGGGACTTGATCAAGCGGGCGCCGGTCTTCGGATGGCAGCCGGCCATCAGGAGTCGGGCGGCCTGCTTGTCCTCCTCGTCGAGCCCAGCTCCCTCGATGAGCCCGACGGCCTTCAGGCCGCTGCCCATCCAGACCAGAGCGGATCCGCCCTCGGGGCGCAGTCGGTAGTCGACGGCCTGGTCCTCGCCATCGTCCAGGACGACGCCGTCGGACTCGACCACGTCGCATCCGGCCTGCTGCTTGAGCCGGTATTCGACCTGCGCGTCCTCCGTGATCTTCGTAACCCAGGTCACCGGCCGCCCCTCCCCGTGCTGTGCGTGTGCTTCTCACCCGGCCTGCCGGGGTTCTCCGAGAGGGGAACCCCCTTTGTCCTCCCCTGCTCTTTGATCACACGTACGTCACCGTGCTCAGTCGCCGCACAGATGCCAGGCCATGTCGGACGCGTGGCAGATGTCGGCTGCCATGAGGACGTCAGCGGAGTCTGCCACTGGATGTCAGTGGTTCTGCCATGAGGTGTGTCAGTAGGTACTGCCGTCGTCGGCGTCGGTGAGGCGAAGGCCGTACCGGACGTCGTCGGCCAGGACGGCGATGCCATCGGCGGCGCGGGTCAGGAGTCCGGCGTCGAGCAGGCTCGCGACGGTGGCCGCGGTGGGCTCCTCGGGGTCGGTGGAGACGGAGCCCTCGTAGGACGCCTGGAACAACACGGCCGCATCCTCCTTGCTGAGGACGTCGCGCTGGAGCGGCCGGTAGTGGGCATCGCGCGGGTGGCGCCACGGCTCGGTGTGGTTGGCGGGGTGGACCCAATTCATCTGCCGGTCGGTGAGGACGTCCAGGCGCGGGCTGAGGGTGAAGTGGGCGGGGGCCGCGCGCCGTAGGGCGTACGGCCCGGCGAGGTGGGGGTAGGCCCAGGCGCGTTCGATGGCGTCGCTGACGCGGTCGAGGTCCCATCTGAGGCACTCGGCGAGGAAGTCGGCGGTGAGCGGGCGGCCGGCGTGGGCGAGGGCGTTGAGGACGGCGACGGCGTCCGTGTCGGTGCCGGGGGCGGGCTCGGGCGGGCACTGGGCGTCGGAGTAGTGGGGGTGGTTGTAGACCTCGGCGGCGTACGGGGTGAGGTCGCCGGGGTGGAGGTCGAGGCGGCGGGCGAGTTCGAGGACGACGTGCAGCGGCTGGTTGGGCAGGTGGTCCAGGGAGATGTCGTGTTCGTGGACGCCGAGGAGGTCGGCGAGCTCCCATGCGGACATGCCCGCGTTGTGCTGGCGGCGGCGCAGTTCCTCGCCCCAGCCGCGGGGTTTGTAGCGCGGGGGCTTGTAGGGGCCGGGGCCGGTCACAGGGTGGCGCCCTGGTCGCTGAGGATCTCCACGTCGAGGCGGCGCGCGGCCATCCAGTCGGTGAGCGGGGCGGGGCCGGCGCCGAGCTGCGTGCCTTGGCAGGAGCCGCGGTGCAGCCAGATCGGGTCGACGCCGATGCGGCGGCAGGTGCGCAGCACCACCTCGGTCAGGGCGCGGTCGGTGGCTTCGAGCTCGGGGTTCTTCGGGTCGGCGAAGAAGCGGCGGCGTGTGCCGGCGCCGTCCGCGCGGCGGTGGGCGAGGTGGGCGGCGATGATGTCGGCCGCGTACGGCGGGAGCAGGGTCTTGCCGGTGGTGTGGGCGTAGCTGGGGCACTCGTCCTCGTCGCGGCGGTCGAGCTGGTCGGCCCAGTCGGCGCGGAGGTAGACGGCGTGGTCGGCGAAGGTCGGCAGGTACAGGTAGCCGCCCGCCTCGTCGATGTTGCGGCACAGCAGGTGGGAGAAGCGGTCGGGAGCCGCGGTCAGGTGCAGGGAGAGCACGGTGACGGCGGCGGCGTGGGTGGAGACGGTGGCGCGCAGGGCCCGGCAGATGCCGGGGGTGAGCCAGGTGGTGAGCTTGTCGGGGGCGGCGGGGCCGAGGGCGGCCGGCTGCCAGCGCAGCAGGACGCCGCGGGTGAGCAGGGCGGCCTGGATGGCCCGCAGTCGGATGAGGGCGAGGCGCGGGCTGGCGGCGGTGCCGAGGCGTTCGTCGCGCAGGTAGGCGTTCAGCTGCCGCTGGAGCTCGCCGGGGGTCCGGTGGGGGGTCAGCTCGTGGCGGTGGCGGCGTACGAACTCATCCGCGCGCTGTGCTTCGGTGCGGTAGGTGAGATTGAGCTGGTCGAAGGTGTCCCCGGCGAGGCGGCGACGGCAGGTGGCGAGGAAGAGGGGGAAGTCGACGGTCGGCAGGGCCGGCCAGTCGGCGTCGGGGTCGGCGTGCTCGTCGGGGTGGAGCGGCTGGTGGTGGGCCGGGGCGGGCAGCGGCAGCAGGTCGTGGAAGATGCTGATGCCGATCACCCGGACCTCTCGGTGGGGTCCGCTGTGCGGGAGGCGGCCGCCGTTGCGGCGGGAGCGGCCGAGGCTCTCGATCGAGTTGCAGGTGCGGGTCGGGTCGGTGGGTGAGGACCAGATCAGCCACAGGTCGGCGTCGATCGCGTCGGCGAGCCGGGCCAGGGCGAGCGGTTCGCCGGGCAGGAGCCGGTGGGCGCGTTCCACGATGACGTCGGTGACGCGGGCGGAGGTCAGCCAGGCGGCGGCGTCCTTCCAGGCGTCGGCGACGCTCATACGCGGGGAGTGGACGGCGGCGGGGTTCTTGCCCGCGGCGGCCAGCACGTCCCATACGAGGTCGGTGGTGGAGCGTACGGGGTTGGGACGGATCACGATGCGTGTGGTGGTTTCGAGCGCGGCCAGGCGCCGGTTGAGGTTGGGGTCGTCGCCGGCGTCGATGACGACGCGGACGGTACGGCGCGGGACGGCCGGCTGGGCGGCGGGGTCTTCCGTCTGTTCGGCGTCGGGCAGGGTGTCAGTCACGCAGGCCGCCGCCGAGGAGGGCGTAGGCGTTGTGCACCGTGGTCTGGTCGACGGTGGCCAGGTTCTGTTCGGCGCACAGGGCGGCGGCGGTGTGGGTGAAGACGGCCCAGTCGCGCATAGTGCCGTGTCCGTAGGAGGCGTCGACCTCGTGCAGCAGCTCGTCGTCGGCGCCCTGGTAGATGGGGTGGTAGCGGCGCATCAGGGCCGGGACCTTCGCCGGGGCCAGGGGTGAGAAGGGCAGGCGGCGGAAGACGCGGGAGCGGAGCATCGGCTCCTTGGACAGGACTTCCCAGCAGCCGTCTCCGCCGACGTAGAGCAGCGCGAAGCGGGTCTTGGGGTGGTCGTGGAGGTGGCGCAGCAGCTCGATGCAGTCGCCGTTCAGCCGCTGGGCCTCGTCGACGACGACCAGGCGCATCGGGGTGGCGAGCAGGCCGACCAGTTTGGTGGTGAGGTCGAAGCGGTTGCGGGAGGTGGGGGTGTCCGCGCCGGTGAGTTCGCGCAGCAGCTGGTCGGCGACCATGCGCATGGTCGGGCGGGAGGGGAAGGTCAGCACGCACACCTGCGGCCGGTCGACGGGGGAAAGCGCGTCGAGGGCTTCGAGGGCGGCTTCGACGGCGAAGGTCTTGCCGGTGCCGGCCGGGCCGTGGACGACGCCGGTCGCCGCGTGCGCGACGAGGTCGCGGACGATCCGGGCGGTCATCTGGAAGTGGCCGGTGGGCAGGGCCGCGGCCCCGGTCAGGTCGACGAAGTGGCGCGGCATCAGCTCTCCGGATCGGCGGGAACGGGGGCGGTGGGGTCGATCAGTCCGAGCAGGGTGGTGGAGGCGCGCGCAGCGAGGGCTGCGTCGCGGTCGCGCTGGGTGCGACTCCGGCCGTCGGCGGCCGCCACGAGCCGGGACTCCGCGGGCGCGGCGTCGCCGGTCATCGGGGCCAGGGTGCGGCGGGCCTGACGGGAGGCACGGCGCCGCTCCCGGCCGAGCCGCATCGCTTCGGCGCGGGCGTGCTCGCGGAACGCGTCGGTCTGCGCCTCGGTGAGCTGCCCGGTCGGGTAGGCGGTGCACAGGTGCTCCGGCCCCAGGTAGACCTCGATGGTGCGGTCGTCGTGCGGCATGTAGCGGATCTGGACCCGCTGTCCGCCGCGCCCGTACAGCTCGGGGGCGACGTAGGCCAGGGAGCGGAAGTTGATGCCGTCCTTCTGCACGATCCGTGTCGTCCCGGCGAGCATGAGGTGGCGCAGCTGGTCGACGGGGACGCGCCGCAGCGGGGCGGGGTCCTCCTCCCATGCCTGGAGCGGGGTGCGCCCGCCGAGCATCCGGTGGCGGTGGGCGGTGTTGTACCAGCGGGCCCAGTCGGCGAAGCGGGTCACGAACCGCTCCAGGCGCAGCGGGCCCTCGCCCTCGGCTGAGCCTTCGGCGGCCCGCTGTGCGGCCGCCGAGTCCCTGATCGGCCCGTACAGGCGGCCGGCGGCGTCGCGCGGGCCGCCGGTGAAGCCGGGGAGCTGGGAGATCAGCATCTGCTCGATGGTGAGGTTCAGCCGCTCGACCTTGCCCTTGCGGTGCGGGGTGAACGCGGGCAGCCGGTGCATGACCACGGCCAGGCCGCCCAGGACCTCCTTCACGGCGCCGGCGGCGAACTCCAGACCGCGGTCGATGCGCACGAGCTCGGGCACCGCGCCGAACGGAGAGAGGTCCGGTTCGTGGGTGAGCGCCATGCGCATCGCGGTGAGCACGGTGCCGGAGGTGGGGGCGGTGGCGATGGCCCAGCCGAGCAGGGCCCGGGTGCCGTCGTCCACCACGGTGGTCAGCCACGGCGCGAGCGCCTTACCCTTCGGCGGCAGGACGAGCAGCGGGAGCTGCTTGTGGTCCATCTCCCAGCACCGGCCGCGCAGCGCGTCCGGGCGGCGCAGGTAGACCGAGCCCGCCCGGCGCCCGGCCTCACCGGTCTTCCACGCCGCGCGCTCCGCCGGGGGCAGGCCGTCGGTGAACGCCCGGTACAAGGTGCGCTCCGCCACCGGCTTCGCACTCGCCCAGCCCTCGGCGAGGAAGTCGGGCACCGGCGCCCCGGCCGTCGTGCCGTCCCCGTCGGTCACCGCGCGCCGGGCGCGGACCACCGCGGCGACGTTGCCCCGGTAGAAGGCGAGCGCCGCCCGGTCGGTCTCGCTCAGCTCGTAGCGCGGGCGGGCGGCGGGCGCGGCCGGCTTCGGCGGCGCGAGCCAGCGCCACACCGTCCGCTCCGACACCTCAAGGCCGTCCGCGACCGTACGCACGTGCGCCGCGGTCAACGCCTCGTCCTCGCGCAGCCGGGACAGCCGTTCGACGGCCGCCCGGCGCTTCTCCGCCGACACCCTCCCCATAGACCGAAGTGTCAGTGGTGGCAGAACCGCCGCGCCCGAACATGCGCCCGCATCCACACGTCCGGGTGGACCGTGCCCGAACCAGTGGCGCGCGGATGCCGAACATGATCCAGATAGGGCCGCTGGGGCCCGGATTTCCTCATCAAAGGGTGGTCGGGGGTTTCTGACGGGCCGGGGTTTTTGAGGGAGTTGTTGAAGGCTCCAGGGACCCCTTCGAGGGGTGTCCGGGTGTTCCTCATAAAACGATGGTTAGTTGAGGGCACACTGCCGTACGTGACGACCCTGAGCGACGTGTTCGGCGCCGACGACGACCTCCTGGTCGCCTTCCCTGCCCGGCCGACCGAGATCCGCATCGGCTACGCCCGCGTCTCCACCGGCGGACAGAAACTCGACCGGCAGATCGACGCGCTCACCCTCGCGGGCTGCCGGCGCATCTTCCCCGAGAAGAAGTCCGGGAAGGACGACGCCCGCCCGGAGCTCAAGGCGTGCCACGCCTTCCTCCAGGCCGGGGACACCCTCGTCGTCCCCTCCCTGGACCGGTACGGCCGCAGTCTCCAGGACCTGGTGAACATGGTCGCCGAGCTGCGCACGCGCGGGATCGGCTTCACCTCGCTGCACGAGAAGCTCGACACCCTCACCCCCGGCGGCCGGCTCATCTTCCACGTCTTCGCCGCGCTCGCGGAGTTCATCCGGGAGCTGATCGTGCAGGGCACCAACGAGGGCCTGGCCGCCGCACGGGCCCGCGGCCGCGTCGGCGGCCGGCCTTCGGTCGTCAACGACAAGCTGCTGCGCGCCGCCCGCGACATGCTGCCCAACCCGGAGAACAGCATCGAGACGATCGCGGCGCTGCTCGGCGTCTCCGTCGGCACCCTCTACAACCACATCCCCGACCTCAAGGAGCTGCGGACCTCCCGCGTCCCCGCCCCGCTCGAAGGGAGCGCCCGGTGATCCCCGCCCCGCACCGCATGAAGGGGGCCGCCCTCGTCCTGGGCGCCCGCGCGGCCGGGGAGATCGGGCCCTTCGGGCCGTACGGCGGCGACACCGGCGACGACGTCGACGAGCACGACCAGGCGCACGCCGCGCCGGCCGACGACCGTACGGTGCGATGACCATGCTGTGGCGGACCGTGCTGTCCGCGCTCCAGGACCCTGCCGCTCCCGGCCGCGAGGCGACCATCGCCCGCGGCGCTGCCGCGCTCGCCCTCAAGCGGACTCTCGAAGCGACGGCCGAGGACGTGCTGGAGATCGGACTGTACGAGTTCGGTGTCGTCATCGAGTCGCAGACCGCGGCGGCCGCGCTGGCTGCCCACCGGGTGACCGAGGCCGAGCAGGAGCGTTGACCCGTGACGACGCCCAGCCCTCTTCGGGCTGCACCCCATGCGGCTGCTGGACCGGGCGGCCTTGGTTGGGCCCCGCCCGGTCCGGCCGCCGCGCCGGAGGTGGCCCGGATGATCGAGCACATCGTGGCGGCGGTGCGTGTCGGCGACGACCCGGCGATCCGGACCCTGCTTCACCAACTGGCCGATGTCGCCGAGACCGAAGCCCTCCTGCTGCTGCACCGCCGACTCAGGGAAGACCTGCACCACTGACCGGCACGACGGCGCCAGTTATGCGGCCGGGTTGAGTTCGGCTTGGCCGAAGAGCAGGGCCCAGCCGGTGGGGAGCTGGTGGAGGATGCGGGTGATGAGGTCGGGGCCGGCGTGGGCGGTGACGGCGGCGAAGACGGATCCGGTGTCCCAGCGTGTGGTGGCCAGGGAGGCGCCGGAGCGGGCGGCGAGGTCCTTGACGAAGGTCCAGCCGGTCAGCGGCTGGGTGTCGGGGATCTGTGCGGTCAGGACGCGTGCGGCCTCCAGGGGCAGGCAGGCGGCCAGGTCGACGCGTTCGTCACCGGTCAGCTGGCGTCCCAGCCCTGCGAGGACCATGCGGACGGCTTCGTCGGCCCTTTCGCGGGTGGGGTAGGCGCCTTCGTAGCGGACCTTCTCCAGCATCTGCTCGTACGCCGTCGAGTACGGCTGCTGGTGCTCAAGCGGTACGCGCACGTCGGTGATCACTGCGGTGGATGCCTTTCGTGGTGCCGGGGTGGTGTGGTGCCGGTGTGCGGCACCGGTGGTCAGGTGGGCTGGGGTCGGCCGAAGAGGAGGTCGTATCCGGGGGGGAGCTGGAGCAGGATCTGCCCCATCAGGTCCTCGCCCGCGGTGTCGGCGACCGTGGACAGGACGGCGCTGACGTCCCAGGTCGCGGTCTGCTCGGTGGCGCCCTCGATCCAGGCCGCTGTCGCCCGGACGAACCGCTCCGTCGGCAGCGGTTCGGCGCTCTGCAGCGGGTTGAGCAGGATCAGGGCGAATTCCTCCGGCAGGCGTGCCGCGAGCTGGGCGCGGACTTCACCGACCAGATGCGCGCCGAGCAGGGCGAGCACCACGCGGGCCGCGCGCTCGGCTTCCTCCGCAGTGCCGTACTCGCCGCGTTCCTTGACGTGGTCGAGGAACGCTTCGCGTCGCAGAGTCATCTTGGTCGCCACCCCTTCGTGTTCTCGGACTGCCCAGGGGGTGCGGAGGACGGAATGGAGGGGGAGATCAGGTGCCCGTCCTCCGCACCTTCTCCGGCGGGTGTCAGCCGGAGATCTCCTTGTGGCCGGAGCCGACGCCGATGGAGATCTTGCGGGGCTTGGCGCGCTCGGCGATCGGGATGCGCAGGGTGAGCACGCCCGCGTCGTAGTCGGCCTTGATGTGCTCGGTGTCCAGGGTGTCGGCGAGCACGATCTGGCGGGAGAAGACGCCCAGCGGCCGCTCGGACAGTTCCATCTGCACGTCGTCGGCCTTCGCCACCGGCCGGCGCTCGGCCTTGACGGTCAGCATGTTCCGTTCGACGTCGATGTCGATCGCGTCCGCGGTGACGCCGGGCAGGTCGAAGGCCACCACGTACTCGTCGCCCTCGCGGTAGGCGTCCATCGGCATCGCCGATGGCTTCGACCAGGTCCCCGGGCCCATCAGCTGCTGCGCGAGGCGGTCCAGCTCACGGAAGGGGTCAGTGCGCATCAACATCGTGAAACACCTCCAGCGGGTCGTAGGCAGTTACTGCCAATGCGCTGCACTGACACCGTTGTAACATGTCATCCAATGGATGACAAACACGATGTCGTCAACACGATGACACCCGAGGGAGGTGCCCGTGACCGCAGCCGAGAAGCCGTCCATGACCAGCACTGACGCACACAGTCCGGCTTCGTTCCTAGCCGCCGCAGCGGCCCTGAACGCCATAGACGACGCCCTGCGCGAAGCCCATCACCAGGCTCCTGGTACCCCGCCCGGGACCGGGCCGGGCCCGGAGCAGGCCCTGGCCTCGCTGATGCTGCTGCGGCAGGTCCGCGAACAGCTCGCCGGATGGGAGACCGGCCTGATCGAAACCGCCCGCGACGCCGGCGCCAGCTGGGCCGACCTCGCCTCCCCCCTCGGCGTCGCCAGCCGCCAGGCCGCCGAACGCCGCTACCTGCGCGGCCGCCCCGGCCCCTCCGGGACCACCGGCGAACAGCGCGTGACGGCCACCCGCGAACGCCGCGCCGCGAGGCGCAGCACCGCCGCCTGGGCCCGCGACAACGCGGCCGACCTGCGCCGCCTCGCCGGCCAGATCAGCGCCCTCACCGACCTGCCCGCCGCCGCCCGCCACCCGCTCAGCGAGCTCCACACGGCACTCGCCCACGACGATCCCGCCGACCTCATCGCCCCCCTGACCGCCACCCGCCCCCACCTGGCCACCGCCCACCCCGACCTCGCCGCCCGGCTCGACACCCTCACGCCCCCCTGACCCCGCCCGGGCGCTGCAACAGCAGCCCGGTCGACCTCCGCCGCGGGCGGAGACAGCGGACGGGTGCCAGCCCCGGTCCGCGCGGGCCCTGGCACGACGAAGGCCCCGACCGCTCGGGGAGATCGGGACCTTCGTGTGCCTCATGGGGAGCTGACACGGCCCCGACGCCGGGCGGGTATCGGGGCCGCGGACCGCACAGGCCGTGAAGGCTCATGACCCGTGCACGCCTCACCATCTCAACGCCCGCCCTGCCTGCAAGGACACGGTCGGCGCCGACGCACAGCGCATCCCGGGTCCTAGGAGGATGATCCTCATGGAGTCGCTGCCCATCCCCTGCCCCGCCGACCAGGTCCCGGACGCCACCGGTCTGGAAGCCTTCGAAACCGCATACCGGGCAGCCAAGCAGCAGCAGGTGGTGTTCGTCGCCGTGGAGAGCCAGGGCCCGCGATGGACGGTGAAGGCCGACGCGCTCACCGCTCCCCAGCACACCATCGACAGCACGGTGTACGAGGCCGTGCGCGAGGCTGTCATCCACCTGATCCGCACCCGCCAGGTTCGCCCCGACTCCTCCGCCGGCCCGGTCTACTTCGTGCTGCACGACGTAGAGACCGAAGGCCGCGCCCGCGAACTGGCCGCTGCACTGCACGCCGCCCTGTACGGAGACCCCGAACCCCTCACCCGCGCTGCGCCCGAGACATCACCCTGACCCCACATAAGCCACTGACACTTCACGTGGCAGAGCGACTGACGTTCTCATGGCAGACGACAGCAGACCGGACAGGCTGTCCGGCTACGCTCCCGGGCCTCATGCGACGTCTCGTATCGGCCGGTGAACCCGTGCTCGGGACGCTCTCTGAACGCCGCTCCATTCGCGCGGTGCCCCGCTCGATGACGGCCGTTCTCACCTCCAGGTCATGGACTCGGCAGCTCAGCTCTTCAACGCGGGAGAGGACTTCGGTCCACTGTTCACTGGGCATCATGGTTACCTCCGGTGGCCCTTGATGCCCTGATGTTGGTCCCGGTCACAAGGCCGGAACGGCCCGGACTGCCGTACTTCCTGTGGGGCGGGAAACCAATTTCTTCGCCTCCCGTCAGGCGGGCATCGGGCCCATCCGTGACGCTCGCGGACGACGTGAGAGACCGAGACCCCAGGGCTGTACGGGGCGACCGACAGGAGCCTCTCGAACGAGGGCCTGGGCTGTTTCCTGCGGCACGTCCTCGACGCCCGCGCAGACACGTTCCGTGACTAGCGGCGCGCCGGTTGCTACTCGGAGGCCCCGACACGACAGGGATTACAGGGTAAATCGCTGACCTGCGAAAACGCCGACAGGGATAAGCGCAGGGCAAAGACAGGGATTACAGGGTTGAACGTTCAACCCTGTAATCCCTGTCTTTGCCCTGCACCTCCGAACAGGAGCAAAGCGCCTGGTCAGCGATTTACCCTGTAATCCCTGTCGCTTCTCGGACGTCACCCCCGACTGGCAGGCGGAACTCACGAGGCCGTCACTCTGAGCTACATCGATGATGTGCGAGGACGCGATCACATTCCCCGCTTCGCAACCCGGGCAAAGTGTCCGGACCGTCCCGTCCCGAGGAACGGATCCTGAGCTCCGGCGCCGCCGAACCGGATCGCCCTCTGATCGACCGGACAGGCCCTAATCGACCATGCGGCTGAGCTCATCGAGACGGCGTACGACTCCCGCCTTCTCCCAGCCGTCGGCACCGAGTTGTTCAGGCGAACCTGCCCGCCTGGCGGGAAGGCAAAGAAGAAAGTTTCCCGTCCTGCGGGTAATCCGATGCTCGCCGCCGTTCTGCCCTTGCAAGTCCTGTCAGCCTCAGGAGATCAAGGAAAGAGAACCGGGTCGCGAAGTGTTCACGCACCCCGCGCACCCCTCTCTGACACCCGAGATGCCCTCTCTGAGTACACAGGAGTATCAATGCACGACCTGGCCAGTCAGCCCGATCCCGCCGTGAAACTGCAGCGCATCAACGGCAGCCACAAACCCAATCGACTCGCCCTCCCCATCGCCGAGGCCGCCGAGCAACTCGGCGTCAGCTACCAGACGCTGTGGCGCGCCATCCGCGAGGGCGAGTTCCCCGGCATCAAGATCCGGGGCCGCATCCTCGTGCCCATCAAGGCCATCGAGCTGCTGATGGAGTCGGTCACCCGCTCCGGGCAGCTCGTGGACGCAGCCGACTGGACGGCCTCGTGGCGTGCCGAGGCCGCCGTTGCCGAGGCGGTCTGAGTTGGCCGGCTCAGTCGAGGTCGAGCGGGACCCGGTACAGCAGTTCATGAAGGTGCGCGGCCTTGACCATGACCGTCACCTCGATGGGCTTGGCGTTGTCCGAGTAGACGACGCGAAAGGTCCTGAGTACGGGCACTTCCGTCGGCAGCTCCAGGCCGACGAACTCTTCCTCGGTCGGAGGGCGGCACGACACCCTGTCGACCATCTCGCGCGGCGGGTAGCCCTTGTCGGCCAGAAGTGTGGGCGATCCACCCTTGATCTTCTTGCGTTCGAGAAGAGCGGTGCCCTGGGCGATGTCCATGGGGTAGTAGGACCAGACGAGTTCGGCCGGGTCCTCGTCCAGGAGCAGCAAACGCTCGCGCATCGCGACCGTCTCGCCTGGCTCGAGTCCGAGCGCATCACGGACTTGCGTCGGCGGCACGACCTCCGCAACGCGCAGGATCTTGTTGGTCCCGACCTTCGACTGCTTGGCGGCTTCCTTGATCCACACGTAGGGCTCGCCGTCTCGGGCCGGCGGCATCGTCGCGACGCTGTCGAATGCCTGTTGCGGGCTGTCCCGTACGAAGACGCCGCGGCCGGATCGGCCGACGATGCAGCCCTCCGCCTTCAGCAGCCCGAGGGCCCGCTGAATCGTCTGGCTGGACACTCCGTATTGCGTTACGAGGTCTTGCGTGATCGGCAATTGCTGACCGGCCGCGAGATCACCAGACATGATCTCCGCACGGATCTGTGCCGCGATTCTGTGATGCGCTGGACGAGTGTCAGTGTGCTTCGCCATGGATCAGCCGACCTTGGTCTGATAGGTGAGGCGATGACCACGCAGCATGGTCATCTGGGATACCTCCACGGGCTGCCGATCGGACGTGGTGCTGGTGCGCGTGAGTACGAGCACGGGTTCGCCCTCGTCCAGGCGCAGCGCCTCCCGGACCTTCTGGCTCGGCATGTCCACAGTCACGTCCTCGCTGACCTCACTGATCGCGAATCCGAGCTCGGCCATGAGGGTGACAGCGCCTCCGGGAATCTTGCGGACCTCCGCGAGAGCTGTGCCGCGAGCGATAGCCGCCGGGTAGTACGAATCCGTCAGCTCCACAGGCTGATCATCCACGTACATGATCCGTTGCCGCACAACAGCCGTTTCGCCGGCCTTGAGGCCCAGGGCCGCCGCGATCGACGGCGGCGGCTCCAACTCGCGTACATCAACGATCCGCTGCGAACCTCGACGTTGCTGACGCCCCAACTCCTGACTCCAAGCGTCGCTCTCCCCTGCACCACGCGGTGTCAGGTAGGCGACCGAGTCGGACTCCCACATGCGACCTGGCACGACTACACCCTTCGTTGGCCTGATCCCACGATAGTCGCCTACTCGCTTGATGAGTCTTTCAGCATGCCTCTTGCTAGCTTGATGAACATCTCACTAAGCTAGTAAGCGTGCTCCAGGGATCGCCCCTGATTGCGCATGGCATTCCGTTGCTCCGAATCCCGTGTCGACCTGCGTCGATTCAGGTCGAGTCCTGGGCTCGGCTGCAGCAAGCACAGCGGCCCCGACGAAGTCCGGCCCGTGGTGCACCACCACCACAAAGCCCTTCGCCGAGGCCGACACCCACCCCCTGCTCTGATCAGGAGGCACGATGCAGGACCAGGCTAGTCAGTCGGCCCCCGCTGTGAAGCTGCAGCGCGTCAAGGGCGGCACCGCTCCCAACCGCCTCGCCATCGCCATCGGTGAGGCTGCCGTACAGCTCGGCGTCAGCTACCAGACGCTGTGGCGAGCGATCCATGACGGCGAATTTCCCGGAATCAAGATCCGGGGTCGCATCCTCGTACCCGTCAAGGCGATCGAGCTGCTGATGGAGTCCGTCACCAAGTCCGGCCAACTCATCGACGTAGCCGACTGGACGACCTCCTGGCGGGCCGAGAACACCATTGCCGAGGTGGTCTGACGTGGCTGCCCCGCGCCGTACCGGTGGGCGCCTCGCCGCGGCCTCGAAACCCGTTGCGGCCTCGTCCAATTGGCGGACGCAGATGGCGGAGAGGGCCGCGCGCACCGCGCACCGCCTCGACGAGAACATCGAGCGCGAGGCCGCATGCGCCGGCTACGACACCGCTCTCTTCTTCCCCCGCGAGACCGACACGGCAGCCGTCGAGGCCGCCAAGGCCGTGTGCCGACGCTGCCCGGTCATGCGGAGCTGCCTGGTACAGGCGCTGCGCCATGGCGATGAATTCGCGATCCTCGGCGGCACCACCCCGCCCGAGCGGCGCCTTATCCGCCGACGGCTCGCCGAGCGCAAGCGCGAAACGGGGGTCGCGGCATGAGGGCCCTGGAGCAGTTCCGCGAGCAGCACGGCAGCCCCGAGAAGTGGAGCGCCGCCGAGTTCGACGAGTACCTCGAGATCGGCGACCAGCAGATTGCCGCTGCTGAGGCCGCCCACCTACTCATCGGCGACATGTCCCGGAGCGGCCAAGTGGCGGTGGCCACCGCGTGGGAGAGGGGAACGCGGTGAGCGTCACCGACCTGCACCCCGAGAAGTCCGGCGGCACGTACGCCGAGGGCCTCGCGCGTGCCGAGCAGATGCAGGCAGACACCGAAGCCCGGCGCATCAAGAACGAGGGCGAGCGCGTCCGCCAGGAGCTGGCGAACGAGCGGGCCCGCGCGAAGGCGCAGAAGGACATCCAGCGCGACCTCGACGACGCGGCCGAGGAGCGCCGGCACCGTGGTGAGGCCCGCCGGGAGGCAGCCGAGGCCAAAGCCCGTGCGGCGAAGTCCGCCGCGACCTGGCGCAAGGCCGCGAAGGCGATCGCCGCCGTGTGCATCGTCGTATCGCTGCCGCTGCAGGTCATGGCGTTCTGGGACCCGCACGCCTGGTTCCTCGTCGCCGCCCCGTTCGTCCTGGAAGGCGTCGCCTGGGCGCTGCTGTGCGGGGCGCAGGCCGCCATCGACGAGGGCCGCCCGTCCTGGCACTACCGGCTCGGAGCGCTCATCCAGGCGCTGATCGCCGCCGGGATCAACTACGCGCACGGCAGTGCCGAGTACGGCATGGCGACCGGGATCGGTGGGGCGCTGTGCTCCGTGATCGGCCCGATGATCTGGGACCTGCACGAGCACGGCCGGATCACCAAGCGGGAGGGGCGCACCCCGCGTTCCGTGCGCCGGGCCGAGCGCCGCGCGGACCGTGCCGAACTCCAGCACTTGGACGCGGTCAACGCCGCCCGCGCCGCCCGTGACACCGACGTGTGGGAGCGGGCCCTCGACCTCGCCGCCGCGTACGGCGAAGTCCGTCCCGGCCGCCGCTCGGGCTTGCTGAGCCTGCGCGGTGCGAAGGCGCCGAAGGTCGTCCCGAGCGAGAAGACCTACACCCGGGCGTGCGTCGAGATCCACGGTGCCGAGCCTGGCTCGACGGCCGAGCGGATCGCCCACATGCGCACCGCCAAGCGTGCCGTCCGTATCGCCCAGAACGGGCCCCTCGACGGCCCGCAGAAGGACGCGAACCCGCAGGTCGATTCCCAAACGCCCGCCGTCGACGACGAGCTCTCCACGGCCCGCAGGAAGGCACCGAAGACGCCCGGCGAGGACGGCCGCAAGCGCAACGGCGGAACCCCGCCCCGCCGCCGCCCCGGCACCGTCAAGTACCACCCCGCCGCCAAGAAGCAGATGGCCCTCGCGGCCGCCCGCCAGACCGACTGACTCGCCCCGCGAAGGAGAACACGACCATGGCTCGCATCATCCGCACCCTCGCCCTGACCGGTGCCGCCGCCGCTGCCCTCCTGGGCACCGCCGGGACCGTCCACGCCGACACCCCCGAGAAGGCCACGGCCACCGTCGAGGCCGCCATCGACCGTGCGGCCGGCGCCCCGGTCACCCTCCCCTCCGGCAGGACCGTCCACATCCGCGGCCTCGACACCGCCGCTTACCGCGCCGACGCCTCGCACCGCAGCACGGTCGTCACGATCGCGGACGGACAGAACACCGGCACCGGCGTCGGAACCCCGGCGTACACGGACTTCAACACCCAGACCCAGCAGGTCCGCACGCAGTCGGCCGGGGGCACGATCAGCGTCGTCGCGATGCTCGGCACCGGCCTGGCCATCTTCACCTTCTTCATGGTCAAGAAGGGCCGGATCAACGCCTGGCACGCGGTCGCGCTGGTGATGTTCGGCGTCGTTCTCGCCCCGACCACCTTCGGCCCGCTGCTGCAGAACCTGGGCGTCTCCGCCGCGACCTCCCTGGGCAACGTCTGGGGCGGCTTCTAGGCCACCGACCAGCCAGTTAGCCAGCAAGCCAACCAGCCGGGGCGCGTCACGCGCCCCGGGAGAGGGGAAACCGGCCGATGGCCATCGAAATGCACTCCCACCCCACCGGAGAAAGCGAAGGCGTCGTCGACGCCGAGATCATCGAGGCAGAGGAGGCCAGCCGCGGCGACCGGGCGAAGGAGTGGGCCGCCCACCGACGCACCCAGGCCGCCGCCGCGTTCGCCGAGCAGCGCGCCCGTGTCGCGCAGCGCTTACAGGCGTGGTTCGCGACGGCGGATGTCACCGACGAGCAGCTTGCCCAGCACGTGGAGCGCCGGCGCCGCCTGGCCCAGCAGAGCAAGGAGGCCGAAGTCCGGGGCCAGGTCAAAACGCTGCAGGCTCAGCTGCGAGGCGCCTCCAAGGAAGAGTCGGCCGGGATCGCGGTGCAGCTGGCGGGAGCCGAGGCCCAGCTCGCCCTCATCACGGGCGACGCGGACGCCGACCGGATGAAGGTCGACGGCCGGGCGCTGAGCCGGGCTCGCTGGGCGAAGAAGGTCGGCCGCCTCGCGAGCGCCGTCGGCGTCGTCGTGGTGTACGTGAACGTGGTCCTCACCGTGGAGCCCATGCTCGCGCTCGCCTCCTTGGGCGCCGCGCCGTTCGGCTGGTGGTACCTCTCCCGCCCCCTGGTCGACGACAAGGCGACCGGGCAGGCCGGGGCGGTCGACCTGGCCAAGGCCCCCGACGGCACGGTCATGGTGGTCGACCAGGCCACCGGCGAAGCCGTCCCCGCGGACGCGGCGCCGTTCATGCCGGACACCCTGGCCAACCTCGGGAGGGTCAGCCTCATCAAGCGGGAGTCGGGCCGGGTCCAGGGGGAATCCGACCTGGTCACCGCGCTGGTCAAGGCGGGCATCATCACCGAGGCGCAGCGCGACGAGACCCACCTCGCCGGGGTCATCCAGCCGTCCGGGCCGGGCTGGACCGCCACCGTGGAACTTCCGCGGGGCGTCAAGGCGTCCGCCGCGATCAGCAAGGTCGAAGACCTCGCCTCCGCGATGCGGATCAAGAAGACCCGGATCGAGATGTCCGCCGACACCTCGGACGACGGTCACGAGGGCCGGTTCGTGCTGTGGGTCGCCGATGAGGACAACCCCTACGGCACCGACAAGCACCCCTCGGAGCTGATCACAGCGGAGCGCTGGGACTTCTGGCAGCAGGGTGTCCCGCTCGGAGCGGACGCCCGCCGGGGCCGCCACGCCCTGCACCTGCTGTGGTTCTCCCTGCTCATCGGCGGGCTGATGGGCTACGGCAAGTCCTACCTCGCCCGCCTGGTGGCGGCTGCGGCCGCGCTGGACCCGACCGTTCGGATCATCGTCATCACCGGCAAGACCGGGCCGGACTGGGCACCGCTGCGGCACATCGCCCACCAGTGGATCGCCGGGGCCACCCCCGGCATCATCCGGCAGGTCCTCGATGTGATCGGCCAGACCATCGAGGAGATGCAGGACCGCGGCAACGAGCTGGACCGCCTGTACGAGGAAGACCCCGAGTCCGTCCCCGAGGGGAAGATCACCCCGGAGCTGGCCAAGAAGGGCATGGGCCCGGTCCTCCTGGTGGTCGACGAGCTCCAGGAGCTCCTGGACGGCGCCGCCCTCGTACAGGTCCCCGTCGACGAGGACCGAGACCCGGAGGCCGGCGGCCGGGTCAAGACCCGCTCCGGCCGCGACCTGATGGTCGAAGGCTTCGCCCGCTACGTGCGCGTGACCCGCTTCGTCGGCGGCATGGGCGTGTTCATCACCCAGCGCCCCGACGCCGACAGCGTGCCCACCAAGCTGCGCGAGGTCTGTGCCAAGCGCGCCTCCTACCGGGTCAAGGGCGACCGCAGCTCCAAGATGGTCCTCGGTGACGACGCCGTCGCCAACGGCGCCGCCCCGCACCTGCTCACCGAGGCCAGCCGCGGCGTCGTCGTCCTGGACCAGGGAAGCGACGACGGGCACGTCACCCTCAAGGCCGACGTCATCGATCTCCCCCAGTTCAAGGAGATCTGCCTGCGCGGCCGCCAGCTGCGCGAAGAGGCGGGCACCCTCACCGGCGACGCCGTCGTATACGGCAAGACCCACGCCGCCGAGGCCACCGCCCGGAACCTGATCGCCGACTGCATCGCCGTCATGGACGCCGACGGAGTCGATCGCATCCGCACCCAGCGCCTGGTGGAACTCCTGCAAACCCGCCACCCGGACCGCTACAAGGACCTCACCCCGGGCTCCCTGCAGTCCCAGCTGCGCGACGCGGGCGCCGGCACCACTCGCAAGCTCGGTCCGATAGACGGCATGGCCAACCCCAACGGCTACACCCGTGAGCAACTCGCCGACGCGGCGCGCAAATAGAGACAGATCACCCCGGTCGCCCTTCGGTCGGCGCCTGGAATGCCCCGGTACGCACCCCGGTCCCGCCGGGTGCTGAACCGGTCGGCAGACCACCCGGGCCGACCCGACGACCACCCATCAAACCAGCGCATAACCGGCACCGACCAGGGGTCGACCACCTTCTCGACCACCCGGCAAACCAGGACGGAAGGGATCGCGCCCGTGGGGAACTACAAGGGCCGCGTCTACGCCCGCTACCGCACGCCCGGCAACCGCACGGTCACCGTCGTCGCCGAGATGCCGCTGCTGCGCAACGGCTACCAGTGCGACGGCTGCTGGCACGTCTACGACGACGTCGACCGCGTCGAGGACATCGACGACAAGGCCCGCGCCCACGCCTCCCGCTGCACCGGCCGCGGTCCCCAGGGCCGCACCTACGAGCCCTCCTACTGGGGCCTGATCTGACCATCCCGACCGGGGCGCCCGCCCGCCTGGACAGCACCCGGGCGCCCCACCCCAACCCGCACCACCCGACACCGAAGGAGCACGTCATGGCAGGCAAGGTCTGGGAACCGACCAAGGCGAAGAAGTTCGCCCGCGAGCTGGAGTTCGGCAAGCCCTACTACGTGATCGCGAACATCGCGACCAACCTCGCCCCGTACGAGGACCCGCAGATGTACAGCGAGTACGTCTTCACCAAGCGGCTGTCGTTCACCGGCAACCCGTGCACCGAGGGCGGCATGTCCGCGGTCACCCTGTGCCAGAACTTCGGCCCGGTCTACGAGGACCAGCCCCGGAACATGCGTCGCCTGGGCAGCCCCGGCCCGCAGGTCGCCGGACCCGTCCCCGAGGGCTACGAGGCGTACCTCGACGAGGCCGAGATCCGCGGCTTGGAGAAGCACGTGGCCGACGGCAGCGACCCCAAGCGGCGCCACCCGCTCGGCAGTCGGCGGGTGTAGCCGTGGGGACCGCCGACCGCGAGCAGCTGCTCAAGAGCGCTGCGGATCTCGTCTGGGAGCACGCGATGAGCGGCTGTGGAACTGACCCCCAGCCGATGGCGGCCGCCCTCGCGGCCGCCCGGAAGGTCGGGATCTCCCTGCAGGAGATCGCCGACTACAACGTCGGCAGGCCCGGCGACCTGTGACAACGCATCGGGGCGCCCCCTTCTCGCCTGGACAGCACCAGGGGGCGCCCCTCCCCAACCCGCGCACTCACGCACGCAGGAGGTAGTACGAGATGAGCACGACCGCCCCCGTCAGAGCAAGCCGCGCCGCCGACCGGGCCGTCGAGGCGCCGATCGACGTCGACGGCCTGGTGGTCGAGATCGAGCGCTACCTCGCTGCCCGGACCCGCACCACTGCCCGGCCGCTGGTCACCAAGTCCACCCAGGAGCTCATCGACGAGGCCCTACGCGGCCTCGCGCTCTCCCCGGCTGCGACCGGGGCCCCCGTGCTCGCTCCGCCGCCAGCCTGGCTGCGGCGCCTGCCGGACTGGGCCCTGTCCATCCCTCTGGTGCGCAACCGGTGGGGCGCCGGCGCCCGGCAGGTCACCGCCGCCGAACACCTCGAACTGACCGCCTTGGTCATCGAGCGGTGGGGCTGGACCCAGGGCGCCGACCGTGACGAGGACGGCGGCCGCTGCATCCGCGGAGCCCAGTACGTCCTGCTGCGCCTGGGCTACGGCGACGCCGACACCCTCCACCGCGCAGACGCCCACCTCCACCAGGTCCTCGCTCCCACCGGAGGCAGCAGCTACGTCGCCTTCAACGACGCCCCCGGCCGCACCAAGGAGCAGGTCCTCGCCCTGCTGCGCACCGCCGCATCCGAAGCACGCCATGGAAGGAGCACGATCTGATGGGCTGGAACGTCTCTCACGGCACCAACGCGAACGGCGAGTTCCGCCGCTCCTACACCTCGATGTCCAACCTCGCGCAGCAGCTGGTGCACGTACTGTCCGCGAGCGACTGGCGGTCGATCGCCTACCTGTTCAACCGCCCTTCGGGCGACCCGTTCACCGTCGTTCCTGCCGAGGCCGGCCGAGTCGCCGACGTGCTGCGCACCGCGGCCGTCCACCGGCTGATGCCCGGCGACTGGGGCGCCACGGCCGACGAGCTGGCCGACGCCGCCGACCGCGCGGCGCACGCCGACGAACCGTGGATCTGGAGGTGACCGGCGTGACGCGCTGTCAGTTCTGCGGCGAGGACAAGCCGGACGTGCGGGTCCGCCAGGATCCGTTCGCCTGGAACGTCAACGACGAGGACTGCCAGGTGCCCATGTGCGACGGGTGCGAGCAGAACCGCTTCGACGATTCCTGACCGCTCTCTCGCCCAGCTCATCCGCTCCGAGTTCGGCTCTTCGAGTCGACCCGGCAGCACGGGGCGAGGCCGCCAGCCTCCTACAGCAACGGCCTCGCCCCGCAGAACCCCTCAACCACCACGCGGTGCGAAGGAGTACCCCCATCATGCCCGTGACCTCCGAAAGCTGGAGCTCCACGACGCTCGCCCTCGTCAATGACGAGCACGACCGCCGCAACGCCTCCGACGGCCACTCCCGCTACGGCGCATACCTCAACCAGCGGCTGTCCTGGCTCCACGAATACGACGAGCCCAACCAGCCGCTGCCCACCGCCGAGTTCGCCGCCGCGGCCTGGAAGGTCGCGACCTCGCCCATCATGTCGCCGGGCTACGTCGAGATCCGTTCCGACCTGCGCGGCATCACGCTGGCCTTCGCCGAGGACGGCGACGGCCGGCTGCTCGTCGACGTACACGTCCCGCTGCACCACCACGACCTGCGAGCGGCGCGTGACATCCCCTACAGCTGGCAGGACTGGGGCTCCGAACGTCACTACCTCTCCCCGTACGAGACGTTGTTCGAGCCGGGATCCAAGCGCCCCGCCCTGCTGACCACCACCGTCGTGCGCCTGGTGGTGGACACCAGCTGGAGTCTGCCCCCGCAGCAGCACACACGCGGCCACGGCCTGGTCGACGACGCCAAGCGCACCGTCGCCACGCTGGCCTCCGGCATCAACCAGCACGCGGGCCCGATCGTCGCCGCCCTGCGCGGTGAACGATGACGCCCACCCGCACCCTCCCCGCCCACGGCACACGCAGCCGCTACAGCAACCACGGCTGCCGCTGCGAGACCTGCCGCACCGCGCACCGCGAGTACGAGCAGCACCGCACGCGGCAGAAGGTGTACGGCACTTGGCAGCCGTACGTCGACGCCGAACCCGCCCGTCGTCACGTCCGGGACCTCATGGCCCGGGGCATGGGATGGCGTCGTATCGCGAACGTCTCCGGCGTCGCGAACGGCACGATCACCAAGCTGCTGTACGGCGTCCCCGCCAAGGGCCGACGGCCCGCACAGCGAATCCGCCGCGAGACGGCCGAACGCCTCCTGGCCGTCGACTACTCCGCCGAACTCCTCGCCGACGGCGCGCTCGTGGACGCCACCGGCACCTGGCGCCGCATCCGCGCCCTGGTCGCCGTCGGCTGGCCCAAGGTACACATCGCGCGGGCGCTCGGCAGCGTCGGCGAGGGCCTGCAGCTCGATGAGCGCCTGGTCCTCGCCTCCACTGCCCGCCGCGTCGCCGAGTTGTACGGCGCCTGGTGGGACGCGGACCCGACAGAACACGGCGTACAGCCGGCACAGGTGGGCCGCGCCCGCCGGTACGCGGCAGCCCGTGCCTGGGCTCCGCCCATGGCCTGGGACGACGACGTCCTCGACGACCCCGACGCCCGGCCGCACGCGGAAGAGCATCGCGCGATCTCGTCCGCCGAACGGCGAGAAGAGATCGAGCACTTGGCATCCTTCGGAACCCCGACCCACGAGATCGCCGAGCGAGTCGGTCTCAGCACCGACTACGTCCGCGGCCTCCTCGGCGGCTGGGTCAACCCGGTGCGCGGCAAAACCGCGTCATGACGGGCGGGCTGCCGGTCTTCGGATGGAACCAGGCCGACCGGCGCGTCTACGCGACCCGCCGCCAGCTCGCCGCCGAGCGGCTGAGCCCCGGCGGACCCGTCGCGGCCCGGCTGGTCTGGCGCAAGGGCAAGCGTGAAGCCCACCTGTACCTGCACCGCCAGGCCAAGCCGAAGCGCGTCATGACCTGGCCCCAGATCGAGGCCCTCGCCAAGGCCCTGGCCGCCCGCCGCTACTGCCCCGAGTGCCGCCGCGACGTCGGCTACTGCCTGCCCCGCCGCTACGGCCGCTGCTTCGACTGCCACACCACCTCCGAAAGGAGCCGAACACAGTGAAGAAAACCCTCCGACAGCCCGTCGAAGCCGGCGAGTTGAACGGCTACACCGTCGCCCTGACCACCGAGGACTACCGCGGCATCACGTCCTTCTGGTGGCACGCCTGGTCCCCCTCCGGCTCGTACGCGGGCCAGTCCAACGACGGGGACCTGCTCGCCCTCCTCATCGCCCGCCACCGCTACGACCACGCCTGAGACCCCGCACCGCCTCTCCCCTGCGCGGCATCCAACCCGCGCAGGGGAGGTCGGCCACGCCCACAAGGAGAACTTCACCCATGACCGGACCCGAGCACTACCGCGAGATCGACGGCTCGTGGCCGCTCACCGAGCGGAGCAGCACCTGATGCCCATCCGTCCCGAGATGCGGGCCCGCTACCCCCGGAACTGGCCGCAGATCAGCCGTCGCATCCGCTTCGAGCGCGCGGGCGGCCGCTGCGAATGCGACGGCCGCTGCGGTCGTCGCCATGTCAGCCGCTGCACGGCCGTCCACGGCGAGCCTCACCCGGTCACGGGCTCGCGGGTCGTCCTCACCGTCGCCCACCTCGACGACGTCCCCGAGAACTGCGCCGACGGCAACCTCGCCGCCATGTGCCAGGCCTGCCACCTCGCGTACGACGCCGCCCTCCACGCCAGGACCGCGGCCCGGACCCGCGCCGCCCGGCTCGTCGCCCCTGGCCAGACGGCCATCCCCCTCACAGAAAGAGACCCCGCGTGAAGATCCGCATCATGGCCACCGCCGACGAGGCCGCCGAGCTTGTCGAGCGCCTCCGCCAGGTCGTCACCGTCGTCGAGGTGTCCGAGCCGTACCCGAACCGCCGCAGCGACAGCGCTCTCGTACGCGTCTACGTCGAGGTGCGACTGTGACCGCTCACCGCACCCAGCAGTGGGAAGCCCTGGAGGCCGCCGCCCTGGCGGCGGCCTCCCGCGGCTGGCATGTCTTCCCTCTCCAGGTCGACGGCCTCGTGCCGGCCGTACGCGACTGGCACGACCGCGCCACCACCGACCCCGAGCGCATCCGCCGCTGCTGGGGCGCCGGCGCCTTCGGCATCGGCATCGCGCCCTGTCCTTCCGGCCTGGTCGTACTCAACCTCGTCCCGGCCACACAGGGGCTTCAGGCGCCGCCCGAGTGGCGCCTGCCCGGAGTGGTGGACGGAGCAGACGTCCTGGCTGTCCTCGCGGAACGCCACGGAGCCGCGTACCCGACCGAGACGTACACCGTGCGTACGCCCTTCGGCGGCACTCACCTGTACTTCAGGCACCCGAACGGCCCCTGTCCGCCCGCGACTCGCGGCCCCAACAGCTCACTCGGCTGGCACATCTCCCTGTACACCGCCGGCTCCTACATCCCGGCCGCGGGCAGCCCCACACGGTGGGGCCCCTTCACGGTCGTCCACGACACCGAGCCGGCCGAACTGCCCGCGTGGATCACCGACTCGTGGTCCAGCGACAGCGCCACCGCACTGAGAGGAGCGGCGTGAGCACGCCCCAGCACGCCCCCGGCGACAACGTCATCCCCATGACCGAGGCGCCGAACAGCGTCGAAGCCGAGCAGATCGTCCTCGGCGCTGTCATGCTCGACGCCGCCGTCCTGCCCGAGATCGAGAAGGAGCTCGGGCAGGACCCCGCGGTCTTCTACCGCCCGGTCCACGAGACGATCTGGCGCGCGATCGTGGAGCTCGTGGCAGGCGGCATCCCGCCGAACCCTGTCGTCCTCACCGACGCGCTGGCCAAGTCCGGCAATCTGCAGCGAGTCGGCGGGGCGTCCTATCTGCACATCCTGTGCGAGGCAGTTCCGACGGCAGCTGCTGGACAGCACTACGCGAGGATCGTGCGCGAGCACGCCGATCGACGGCAGATCCTCGGACTCGGGACCCGGCTGATCCAAGCGGCGCGGGATTCCGGCGAAAACCACGACGAACTGCTCGCCGCAGCACGGCACGCGCTGGCCCGCACCACAGTCGAGGAACGCTGGCCCGCCCCGACACCGCTCGGCGAGCAAGGCCCACTCCCTGCATTCCCGGTCGACGCACTCCCCACCTGGGTGGCCGAACACGTCGCCGCAGTAGCCGAGTTCACCCAGACGCCCGCCGACATGGCGGCGACCATGGCGCTCGCCGCGCTGTCCACCGCCGCCGGCGGGCGCGTCCACGTCCAGATCCGGGACGGCTGGGTCGAGCAGACGAACCTCTACCTGGTCGTCGCCATGCCCCCGGCCTCCCGCAAGTCCGACGTCTTCGCTGCGATGACCCGCCCGATCTACGACATCGAGGCAGCCATGCAGGAGGACGCGCGCCCCTCCATCATCGAGGCCGAAGTCGCCAAGGAGGCCGCAGAAGCCCGCGCCGAGTCCATCCTGGCCAAGGCCCGCAAGGCTGACGACTCCACTGCGGCCACATCCCTGGTGGCCGAGGCCGCGGGGCTGCGCATGGAAGCCGAGTCGATCGCCGTCCCGCCCAAGCCGCGTCTGACCGCCTCCGGCGACGTCACCCCCGAGACCCTGACCAAGTTGCTGAGCACTCACGGCCGCCTGGGTGTCCTCTCCCCGGAAGGCGACCTGTTCGACATCATCGCGGGCCGCTACAGCTCTCGCCCCAACCTCGGCGTCTTCCTGCAGGGCCACAAGGGGGAGCGCCTGCAGGCCGAACGCATCACCCGCGAAGCCGACTTGGGCGAGAAGCCGGCCCTCACCATCGGCATCACCCTGCAACCTCCGGTCCTGATGGACCTCGCCCAGACTCCCGGCGCCCGTGGCCGAGGCCTCTTGGCCCGCTTCCTCTTCTCCCTCCCGGCATCGACCCTCGGCTACCGCAAGATCGTCGTCCCCCCGGTCCCGGAGAAGACGTCCCGCGCGTACGAATCCCACCTCACGGCTCTGGTCCACACCCTCACGGACCTCCCAGAGGCGGTCACCATCAAGTGCTCCGGGCCCGCCGACCAGGCCGTCATCAAGCTGCAGGAAGACGTCGAGCCCAAGCTCCGCCCGGACGGCGCCCTGGCCCACATCGACGACTGGGCAGGCAAGTACGTCGGCGCCGTCGCCCGCATCGCCGGCCTCCTCCACCTCGCCGACCGCACCACAGGCCGCTGGGGCGAGCCCATCGAGGCGACCACGATCGAGCGCGCCATCGCGATCGGCGAGTACTACACCGCCCACGCGCTCGCCGCTTTTGGCCTCATGGAGACCGACGCGGACACCGAGAAGGCCCAGCAGGTGCTCGACTGGATCCGCCGGACGAAGGCAACCAGCTTCAAGGCCCACGAACTCGTCACGGCCCGCCGCCGAGCTTTCCCCACCGTGAGTTCCACGGCTCCGGCACTGAGACTCCTTGAGGAGCACGGCTACGTCCGTCGACTTCACGAAGAACGAGCCGGGACACGCGGACGCCAACCGGCTTCGGTGTATCGGGTGCATCCCTCGGTTGTGGAGGTAGACGATGCGTCAGACATGAAAGCTTGAGGCCCCCGCCAGATTTTCTCCGGGCCCAAGGAACACTGCCACGATTGGAGAGGCTAAATTCTCCTTTCCTGACTCCTGCCGCAAATCCCAACCAATCGAACCCGAGGAGCGGCTCAGGTGCCTGTTGTCCGTGGCCGCGGGTACAGACTGACCGCATCAGGGGCAAATCTTTCGATGCCTGCGACCTCGCTTGCATAGCTGACGGATACCTGGAGTCCCTCGATCCGACTCAGGGGGGTGATGTCAATAGCCTCGGACTGGAAAGCACGGCAGTTGATGAAGAAGCGTTCGAGGTTGGGGAAGAGGTCCGGAACCAAGTCCAGTTGCGGATTTGATTCGGATAGAAACCGGAGGTAGGTGACGCCGCGCATAGGAGCTGCATACCTGAGATCGCAATCCGAAACACACAGCTCCGCCAAATTAGGGAGGGCGGCAATTTCTTGCCATTCTCTCTCATTAGGTGCGGCATTGATCGTCAATTCATGCAGCTTCTGCCACCTGGAGACACCAGCTAGACGAGTGCCGACCCAAGCACCTAGGGACAGCGAGATAAGACCCTCCGGTGCCGGCAGGTCTGCCAGACTCTCCCATGACAGACGGCCATAAAGGGCAAGACTGGCGAGCCCAGGTAGAGAAGTTAGCGCATCAAAGGAGAATTCAACCGGTACATCAATGAGGCTCAAGCGGGACAGTGACAACCCTGCAAGGTCTTCAAGGTGCGCAAGTTGAGCACAATCGGACAGAGCGAGTTCTTCCAAAGCGGGAAGATTGCGGACAAATTGCAAGTCCGCGAGCAGTTGACCAGAGTGGATCCTCAGCGTTCGAGTTTGCTCGGGAGAGAGATGCTCGGCGATCTCACTCCCATTGAATGCCCCTCGAAATGTGACGCCGATGACGGGTTTTAGGAGCCGCAGCGCATTGCGTTGATCATGGGTGTGGACCTCCAGAGATAAAAGATCCCGATCCGGGAGGGGGAGCAAGATGTCGCGAGCATAGTCGTCAGCGTTAAAGTGCTCCCATCCCCGGGATAGCGCGAAGTACGCTAGCTTAGGAGGCTGGGACTTTATGAAGTGTCGGAGGAAGGCGTAAGCATGGTCGCCGCCAATGGCGGCGGCAGTTTCGACGACGGGGCCTACCTCATCACCTTCCAGACCTTGGTGCCCCGGCAGCAGATCCAGGATGCCCGGCCCGAGCGCGGCAAGCTCCATCGCCTCCTCTTGGGAGCGGGGCGGCATCAGGACGCGTGCACGCTGTTCGACCAGCCTTCGAGCGTCGGGCTCGACTTCTGTGGCGTACTGCAGGCTGGCGGCCGCCAGAAGGTGGAGTCTGCTCCTACACTCGGCCTCGGCGTCACCGCGCGCGACAAGGCGGCGGAGCAGATCCGCACTCTCGACCGGGCGGGCATGGGCAACGGCCATGCGCACGACGTCCTCCCACTGGTCGTCGTGCGCATTGTTGACCAGCAGCGGAAAGTCGTGAGCCTCGATGACGGCTTTCGCCCCCAAGTAGTCCTGGAAGGTACGGTGGACGAAGTCGATGGTGTCCAAGGTGGGCTGACGCAGAAGCCCACTGCGGCCGACCAAGTGCATCAGGACCTGGTCGGCAGTACCCTGCTCGGCCACCGCCTGCATGGCCGGCAGTGCGTCCCCGACCAGGGCCAGCACGGTGGCCCTGCCCATCTCGGTCTGACGGTTACGGATGAGCCAGTAAGCCAGACGCTGCAACAGCTGAACGCTCTGGTGTTCGGTGAGCTGAATACCTTCTGGGACACCGATGCTGCGCTCGAGATCACGGCGTACGAGCAGCATCGATAGCGCTGCCTCGTAGAGTTCCATACGACTGTGAGGCAGATGACCGCGGCGATCCCGGTGCAGCGCGCAAATGAGTGCACACATAAGGGGTGTACTAGACAACTGCGCCAGGTCACGCTGAGCGCGAACTGTCACCTGGAGCGCTGCTTCGAGGTCACGCAAGTGGGACCGTTCGGCCTCGGTCGCCGCGCTCTGCCGGGCGGCGGTATGCCACCGGTCAACGAAGACTCCGATGTCATCGACACTCATGGGCCGAACCGACAGTTCGGTGAAGTGCGATGAAGCCAGCCAGCCTTCGGGAACGGCTGACGGACGCGTGGTGACCACGAAATATGCGTCTGTGTAGGCCGCCAAGAGCCGCTCGAGCCAGTCCCGCGTGGCACCCCGCTGTTCTTGGGGGACCTCGTCGATTCCGTCGACCAGGACGAGTGCCTCGCCCCTGGCAAGTACGTCATCGGCCCAGCCCTCAGGCTGCAAGGCGGCCAAGGGGGCTCCGACCACAGACAAAAAATCATGCGGCTCCGGAAGGGGACCACGCCGCACCAGCGTGCGCAGCGGCAAAACGAACGGTATCCGTCCCTGCCAATTACCTAGTTCCTCTGGTAGTTCATCGCGCGCTGCGGCAACAGCCAGCCACTGCAGCATCGTTGTCTTTCCGCTGCCGGCGAGCCCTCGCAGCAGTACCCGTCGGCAGTCGGCCAACGCGTGCTCCGCACGCTTCAGGACGACGGATGGCCGATCATCCGTTTCCTCGCTGTCTGCAGGCCAGGACCCCGATTGCTCCGCCAGCTCCAAGCTCAAGTACGCCGCGTCAAGCGGCCAATGCGCACGTTCCGGCCGACTCAGGTCCAGCCCTACTACAGTCAGTTGGGAATGCCGCTCAGCCATGTAGCCGAGGTACCGCTCCTCGAACGAAGGCTGCACCGGCGACCGCCGTGGCCTGCGAACAGCAGCCCTCGGAAAGTCCTCATGCACCTGCGGTATACACGCAGCGGCGTGGCGTAGGGCCAGCAATGGCTCAGCATCCGTCCCCAGCGCCTTCGCCAGGGCGACCAGCGTGGCCTCGGAGGGCACCTTGTGACCGTTCAGCGCCTGGCTGATTGTTGTCCGCCCCAGCCCTGTCCGCTGCTGGAGCCCGCCCATCTGCAGGCCTCGCTGCACCCTGAGGGTACGGAGCCGCTGTGCAAGATCCGCCAGCGGATCCTCGTGCGCCCTCTCCATGTCCCGCTCCTCCGCCTCCCTGACGACCGTCTTCATTCATCTTTGTTCGGCCTGAACTCCGGTGAACACCGGAACAGCGAAATTTCCCGAAGCCGCCGTCACCAATCATTCGGGAAGAAGGCATGAACACCTCATCCATCCATCTGATGCTCCTGGCCCTGCTCATCGCAGTCGTCGTGCTCTTCTGCACGCTCGTAGGAGCCGCAGCCGGTCTACTCGCTCGCATCGACGGAGCCACCTACGCCACCGCTCTGTTGCGGGGTGCCGTGGCCTTCGCAGGCAGTGCCACACTGTCCCTGGCGCTGCTGACCTTCGTCCTCACGACACTGTGAACCCGCGGATGCGTTGCCGCGCTTCGGCAAGCACGCCTGGATCCGTCAGGGGTGCAGTTCAAACGACCAGGTTGTCCCGTTAACTGCTCTCCTGGCCTCTGGTCGCTGTGACAGACGCCGGAAACCGGGTGTGGCAAGACATGGATGCCTGGCATCATGACTCCCGTGATCATGTGTCGAAAGGCCGATGCCGCGTAGACGGCCACGCGCACTGCGCGCTGAACAACCAGTCCCTCGCGTCTGGGGGCCGACTCCGCCGTTCCGGATCCATGGACTCTCCACCGGGGCGAGCTTGGCGGTGCACCGGGTCGAGTACCTGAGTAGCAGTTTCTACATCCACCCAGGTGCCACCGACTGTGCATTGCGGCGGTATCGCGAGTTCCTCCACCCACCGGGCAGACGTCCGCTGTACCCGCAGGAGTCGCACTGCTCGTGCACCTGGTGCTCCTTCGACGACGTCAGGCACGCACGCGACGTACTGGAGGAGGTCCTGGAAAGACTGCCGGAACGGGCCCGTGCCGAGCTTGGCCGAATCGTGAAGCCTCTGGACTCGGTGTTCTTGCACCGCACCCTGCCGGACCCGTTCGCGGACTGCCGCCAGTGGCGCACACAGTTCTGGTGGTATCGCCGCTTGGCCGACAGGTCGGAGTGGGGGTGACGGGACCCGTGATCGACCCGCACCTAATGCTCTGACCGCATACGTTCACCGGGTCGGCGCTGTCCTTTTCGAGGCATGCCGGAGCTGTGTCGTGTGTGCTCGCGAACGAGGCTCCAAGGCTCAGCTGTGGAGGAAGGGGGTGACTTCGGGGAATGGCGCGGCGGTCTCGGGTGTGAAACGCCTGGTCACGCCCCGGAAGGAGCGGACCTCTAGCCAACTCTGGGCTGCCGCAGCAGGGAGGACGTCCAAGAGGGCCTTGAGGTCTGCGGATCTGAAGACCTTGAAGGTCTGCGTCCGCCGGTAGTCGGACGGCTGGACATCGAACCTGAGATCGACGACCGGCTGTGGCCGACGGCTCCAGTCGCTGTAGGGCAGTGCGCCGTGGCCGTGGATACGCGCGTCGACGAGGACTTCCGGATCCGCGTCGCCGATCTCGCAGTCGAAGACCGGAAAGGCTGTCGCGACACGAGCGGCGATGGCTGGATACGCGATGCAGGCCTGCCCGAGCGCCGGCGCACAGAACAAGACGTGGCTGAAGGGCCCCACCGGCATGGGCAGCGGCACCTTGTGGTGGGACTGCCCGTCGAAGGGCAGGTCGCGCCGGGCGCCGAGGACGGCCAGGAAGGACGACACGGCCGCGGGGTCATGGCACTGTCCGCGCATGGTGAAGCGAACGGCGCTGCGTCCCTGGTCCCGCAGCACGAAGTACTCGTGGAATCCCATCGGGTGATCCGGGGCATGGCTGCAGTGGTACGTCTCGTCAAAGCCATCGACCGGCAGATACTCGGGGACCGGAGCATACGGCCGGGCGCTTGACTTGATCACGTCGAGGACGGGCGTCTGCTGGTCGAGTTCGGCGACGTCGAACGGCCGCTCGACCTCGATGAAGCCTTTGCGGAGCCATTCGTTGATCTTGCGGGAAGCGTGGCGGCCGGCGTGCTGTTCGTCGTTCAGCGTCGACGTGCTCGCCCTGCCGTCGGCGCCTGTCGCGCCCCAGCGAAGGAAGCATCGGATGCCTTCCTTGCGAATCTCCCGGTACTCGGTCCTGGCCCCCTGCGGGAGCTCAAATCGCCGCCAGCCCGTCAACAGTTCCTCCTCCTGGTCGGTCAGTCCGTGCACCCGCACAGACTCAGCCACCGCGTATCCAACCGCCACGACGTCCGACCCTGTGAACGTATGTGGTCAGAGCGCTAGGTCGGATGATCGCGGCCATGGCTGTTGTGATCACGGCGTCGGACCCGTCTTGGATAACTCCCTTCACTGGACTGAGCCCACGCGGCTTCCGCACACTGCTGACGGCCCTGCGGTGTGAGGGCGCCGACATCGACTGGCTCGTCTCTGCTCAGCTACGCACCTTGAGTTCCTGACAGACCACACCACGGAACCTCTGAGGTAGCCGTGCTTCTAGCCGTGAACCACAGGCGAAACCTGCACTCACAGGAACTCCCGGTGTCATCATGAAGACGAAAGATGCAGGCAGGAGCCACTGGCTACAGGCTCTGTTGCTCTCCTAAAGCGGGTGTCGCAGGTTCGAATCCTGCCGGGGGCACAAGGGAAGAGGCCCCGGACCGATCATGGTCTGGGGCCTCTGACAGCTCGAATCTCAGCAGTACGCGGGGTGAAGGTGGCATGAGAGGCACCCTCGTCGATGGCCAGGTTCAGGGTGCTGTCCAGGGCCTTGGCCAGGTGGCGCAGCAGCGGGAGAGTGGGCACGGTGTCGCCGCCCTCCATCCGGGACACCTGAGGCTGCGTCGTCCCGGCTCGCTCGGCCAGTTCGGCCTGTGACAGGCCGAGCTCGATCCGACGGTCGTAGACCGCCTGCCCGAGATCACCGGCCAGCCGCGCGTCGACGTACTCCTGGTCGTACTCCACCGTCTCACCCGCAAGTTGCCGGGTCCGGCACGTTCTCCACGCGGTGTGATTCATCAGCTCTCGTGGGGCACCGTGGGACGGGTGACCGGTACGACGGTGAGGAGGTCGTCAAGCCCTTTGAAGTCGTCGGGGTTGGTGGTGAAGAGGGGAAGGTCCTCGGCCACGGCGATGGCAGCGATCATCAGGTCGGCCACCCGACGGCGCGGCTTGCGGCCGGCGCTGATCACCGCCGCGCAGATACGGCCGTAGATGCGGGCCGCTTCGGCATCGAAGGGGATGGGGTCGAACTCGTTCTCGGCGCGTTGCAGGACATCGAGCCTGCGGGCGCGTTCGGCGTGTTCGTCGTAGCCGCTCTGCTCGTCGTTGCGACGGACCTCGTGCGGACCGGCGGACAGCTCGGCCAGGGTGATGGCGGTGATCGCCATTTCGTCCGGCAGTTCCTCGGGGGCCACCCACCGGCGAAGGATCATGATGTTGGTGTCGAGGAGCCCCTGCTCGTACGTCGCACGGTCAGCGGGCATAGGGATCATCCAGGTAGGTGGCGGCCGTGGCGTCCTGGTCCGTGCGGAACACGTCGAGGGCGATGTCGGGTGCAGTCCTGGACATCGCGGCGAACTCCTGACGGGAGACGAACCGACGGCGTCGCCGCAAGGGGACGAGCTGACCGATCGGCTGTCCGTCACGGGTGACGGTGAACGACTGACCGCCCTGTATGGCGTCCATGATCTCCCGGGACCGACTACGCAGATCCCGCTGGGTGATTTCGGGCTGAACACTCATACCGGCCACGGTAGCACCCGGTGCTACACCGTGGCACAGCTGACAGCCTCCAGCTTCAAACACGGTGAGCCGACCGAGGCGAACCCGCTGTCGCCGTCATGGACGCCGGCCCACCGGAACGCATTCAACACATATGAGGCCGGGAAGCCCCGCGAACACGTGAGAACCACGAAGGGGTATTTTCCCAGGCCAGACACCACACACTCGACGTTTCCGCAGGTCAAGACCCCGCCCAGGGAAAACTCCTAAAGCGGGTGTCGCAGGTTCGAATCCTGCCGGGGGCACACGACTAAGGGCCAGTTCAGAGGCTTGTTCCTCTCGAACTGGCCCTTTTCCATGATCACGGCCGTGCCGCACCCGTGCCACAAGCTGGGCTAGCGCGTGTCTCTTTGATGGGCTGGTCAGTTGATCGGATGCGCCTGCCCGATCGGTGATCACGGATGCGATGCGGGAGCGGATCGAGCCGTTGATGCCGGCCGATCCGGTCCGCGGACCGCCTCATCAGTTACAGCGAGTTATCCATGAACCTGGCGATAGCTTTCCCAGCCGTGACTGGTCCGCCCTTCAAGCTGCGGCCCAGCGGGCTGCCGGTCCCGGACCCGGCAGGATCGATGACCTTGAAGTCCGCCTCGCGAATGATGCCGGTGTCCCCTTGGGAACCGCAGTTGTTCCCGGCGCAGTCCCGAGGCGTCCCCGGGATGACACCCAGACCGGGCGTGTTCAGGCCGGTTACGCCCTGAACCAAAGGGATCACGCGCCCGGTAGGGGGTGTGTCGGCGACTGCGGCGGTTGCGGAACTCACAGAGATCAGGGCAGTGGAGCCAGCAAGCGCCGCGGCGCAAAGGAAACGATGAGTGCTCCTGGAACCCTCCTGCTCATAGGAACGAGTAGCAAGATCAACGCTCGCCCGATCAAAGAGACACGACCTAGGCCAGAGATCGAGCCGCCCCCGGATGATCACAGCTTCCCGAGCTGACGCCGCCGACGAAGTCAGCGCGGGCAAACGGCCTCGCCCTCGCCGTATGCGGGTGCCTACGATCACGCGGTGAGCTACGACATCCACTTCTTGAACCGGCGCGACGGGCAGTCCTGGGACGAGGTCCTGGAAGCCATGGAGGACACCGCCGAGGACAGCGATCCGATACCCGCCCCTCTCCTTGAGGCTTGGGACCGAATCGTGCCGCAGGCCCGGAGGCTGCTGGGCCCAGTGGAGATCACGGAGTACGAGCAGGAGTCGCGGGACCTGAGCCACTCGGGCACAGGCATCGGCCTGTCCGTCTTCGGTGACGAGGTGAGCATCACCGTGCCCTACTGGCACGCGGGGGACGAGGCCGCGGTCGTGCTCGGTCTGGTCTCCGCCCTCGCCGCCGTCGTCGAGAAGGAGACCGGGCTGACCGCCTACGACCCTCAGACGGAACGTCCACTGGTGGAAGCGCCGATGGAGGACTCGATCAGACTGATGTCGCGAATCACCGGCGATCTGCACAGCCGCTACGGCGGTTGAGCACCGGGCGGCCGAGCCTGCCAGGTTCCGGGCTGATTGCTCGCCGCGTGCCACAGTCACGCCAGATACAAATACAAAGGTCCGAGCAGCAGCCCACCTCAGCGCCTCAGGCCCAGCCATCCGTACCTGTTGGAGTAGCTCTCGAAGCAGTACCGGGTCGGGCGGTCCCACTCCTTCCCGGTGGCGAGTTCGTACGCCTGGTCCGACACGTACAGCAGCCACTCCCCGTCATGTCGGCAACCGGAAGCATCCCGGACTTCTCCTGGTCCAAGCGGTGGAGCGCCTCGGCATGGCGTTCCGCGAAGCCGATGGTGCCGGGGACGGAACGGCGGCTCAGCTCCTCGGCCAGGCGCCGGCGGCTCGCCTGCGTGGCTTCGCCGTTCAGGGTGGCCATCAGCGCCCAGAAGGCGGCCCATGTCATGGTCACCGGCGCAGGATGACAGAGCGGTCCGACATCCACGGCCGACATCAACGAGGCCGGACGGCGGCATATGGCCAGCGCCCCCGCATGACCGCCGGACCTGGCGACGACGGCCCCGGATGCGGGCGTAGATCGAACTCCTGAAGCGGGTGTCGCAGGTTCGAATCCTGCCGGGGGTACAGCAGAAGGGCCGGCTCGGGAGGGTTTCCTCCCCGGCCGGCCCTTTGCCGTGGTCCCGGCCGCGCCGCATCCGTGCCACGAGCCCGGCCGTGCGTCCGCCGTGACGCCCGCCTTCGTTCGCGCCTCGATCCAGCCGCCTCGGAAGTCGCTCCCGCAAAGCCGTCCGCCCCGGGAGCCGAAAAGGGCGTGAAGCTTTCCCTCGATGGCGGAAATCCGGAGACTCGATGGCGGAAATCCGGAGATCGGACGGCGACGCCAATGCACCCTCACGCCATGACGAATGAGTGTCCAATGTCACAGGGGAATTCCACTGACGTCCACCACTCTCCTGACGCGCGGCCGAGCGGCAAGATCGCGCGCTGTGGTTGGAGTGTTAAGTTCCCCATGACATGCAGCATTTGACGTTGCATCACACAATCGTGCGATTATGTGATGCGACTTGAGATCCAAAAGTCTGTCGACCAAAAAATATCGGGGATCCGTATGAGCATGCTCAAGAAAAGTCTGACGATGGCGGCCGTGACCGGTGCTTTGCTGGGCGGCACGTTCGTCACACCGGCCGCGGCGGCTGACCCCAACACCTGTCCGAGGGGATACGCGTGCGGGTGGACGGGAGCGAACAGGACCGGTGAGAGGCACGTCAACTCCCTGACGCCCGGCTGCTACCCCCTCCAGAGGGTCAACCGGTCCGTCTCGAACCAGACGTCCTATCGCGTAGTGCTCTGGCACGTCGCCGGTGGCTGCGGCAGCGGCACCAAGCTGGCCACTCTGAACCCGGGCACCTACGCGGACAACCCCGGCGCCGTTACCGGCATCGAGGTTTACCGGATATAACTCCGCGGCTTTCATGACGAAGGCCGAGCCCGAGATGCACCGCCGGTGTTCCGCCCGTCACGGGCGGAACACCGCGCTTGAACGCCCACGACGTCCACCCCTCCCCACCAAAACCGTCCCGACCCGCAAAATGAGGCCCTCGGCACTCCAGCAGCAGTTCGGTATCCGGGCCCGCGGCGCCACGACCGAGCCGTCTGGTCGCCGGTCCCCGGGACGTGTACGTCCAGCTCGACTCCAAGGACGGTGACTCCTACGGAGAACGTCCACGGAACCCGTCCCGTGAAGCGGCGCTCCACGTTCGGCGTCGACGCGGCGCCGAAGACGGCGGGGGACTTCGTCGACGTGCGCTGAGGCAAGCGCACGTCCCCCGGCGGCCGCGGCGGCCGGGGGCTCCCGTGCGCGTCCTCTGATCGTGCCGACGCGCCGGGAGACTCCAGGATCTCCGACAGGGGCGGGCTCAGGAGCAGTGTGCGCCGGTTCGGCTGTTCGGCCTGTGGCAGGACGTCAGCAGGAGAGGGAGTCGATGTAGATGTGCTGAGCGCTGTTGATCTTCATCCACATGCTGGCCTTGCCGTTGCGGTTCGTCGTCTGGGTGCTGCCGCCCCACCAGTGCCACTTGGTGACACAGTTCGCGGGGAACTTCACGGCGTCGGTGTCGTAGAACTTCGAGTACTTGCTCGAACCCGACCATCCGTGCGGATCCAGCCAGATCCGGGCGTTGGGCACGTTGGCCACCCGGACCGGGTTGCCGTGGCAGGGGAGGTTGTCCCCGTTCTCGTACGTGCCGTAGCTGTCGGCCCAACAGTTCGAGATCGACATGGAGTAGTCGGTGTTGTTGCTCACCTCACCACCGCATCCCGAGGTGTCGCAGGTGCCGGCCGAAGCGGGCGCGGACAGGAGCGCCAGGTTCAGCACGGACGCGGCGAGGACTGCCGCAGCAGCAAGGCTCTTCTTCATTTCACTCCCAGGTGAACAGCAGGAACTCGGTCATGGACGAAGGGGGTTGGTCTTCGGCTGTGGCCGAGGAAGCACCGCGCCGCGGGACGGCGGGTGTCGTGGGGCGCCGAATGCCGCACGGGCACGGAGACGTCCCGGCGCACGGGCGGAAGGTGGTCGTCGTCGTACTGCCGGCGGGGCGGTCGTGCCGCCTCGGCCGGTGCGACATCCACAGCTTCCAGGACGTCGGAGAGCCACGGCAACAACAGCGGTCACACCTGGGACAGTGGGACCATCCCACCCCTGTCGACCTGGGGAAACAGGGAGGCACTGGGATGCTGCCCTGGGACACGGAGACGACTCGCGCCGTGCCTGCCGGCCGAACGAGCAGTGGTGCCCCGTCGATCGAACTCCCGGAGTGGGTGTCACGGAGGCGTGATGCCGGACGGGCCCGGACGAGGTATGTCGTCCGGGCCCGTCGGGCGGTGGTGGAAGCCGGTCAGAACAGACCCTTGTACCCCTGCCAGCCGGTGGCGAGCTTGGTGCGGCCGCCGAAGGAGCCCTTGCCGTTGCCGTCGTTGCGCCACAGGGTGCCGGAGGTGTCGCGGGAGACGAGGTCGGCCCGGCCGTCGCCGGTGATGTCGCCGGCGCCGACGATCGTGTCGTACGAGGAGCCCCAGTCGGTGAAGACCTTCACGCGTGTCTTGAACGTGCCGGTCGCGGTGCCCGCGTAGCGCCACAGTTCGTTGGACCTGTCCTGCGCCAGCAGGTCGCCGTACCCGTCGCCGTCGAGGTCACCGGCGCCCACGACCTTCTTGTAGCCCGTCCACTTGGAGGCGGTCTTCACCCGGGCGGAGAGGGTGCCCGTGCTCGTCGCCTTGTAGAGGTAGACGTCGCCGGTCGAGGCCTGGCGGGCGATCAGGTCGGCCCGGCCGTCACCGCTGACGTCGCCGGGCGAGGTCAGCACGTCGTACTGGTTCCAGCCCGTGCCCAGCGAGGTGTACGCCGTCGACGGCGTCACCGCAGCCCCGCACGCGGGCCGGTAGGCGCGCAGCGAGCCGCTGCGGGTCCTGCCGTCGATCCAGTACTGGACCACCATGCCGTGGGCGTCGGCCACGGGCGAGTCGCCGCTGCTGATGGAGGCGTTGGAGGAGAGGTCGTCCGGGGTGCCCGCCACCGTGCGGTCGTCCACCGTGCCGTCGCCCCGGAGGGCGAGCAGGTGCCACGTCAGCCGGTCCGTCGTCCAGCGGGTCGTGACGACGGTCCGCCCGAGCGTCCCCTGGTAGGTGTCGCCGTCCGGGAGCGGGATCGTCGTCGTGGTCCCCCCGGCCGCCATGTCCCGCAGCCTCACGGTCCGGGTGGCGACGTCGTGGCGGGCGACGACGTCCGAGCCCGCGCCGAACTCCGGCATGCCCCAGAGCTCGGTGGCCGAGGCGTCCACCACCGTGTCCGCACCGGTGTAGGTGGTCCACACATGGCCGCGCCCGGGTTCGCGGCGCAGGAACCCCGACGGGCCCGCGCCGAACAGATGGGTCGAGGGCAGCAGGGACGTCGACGCCGGGATGACCACCTCGGTGGCCGGGTCCGCGTGCGCGTCGAGGGCCAGCGGTCCGATCGGGAGTGAAAAGCGATGGTGCCTGATCCGCGCGAGAGGGCCGGGCCGGGCCCGGCCCTCTCGGGGGTCACGGCCGGCGGGTGGCTCGGAGCCTTCCGCCGACGGCCCTGTTCAGCGGGTCAGTTGGTGATGTAGAGGTACTTCCAGGAGCTGTAGGTGGTGGAGTTGACGGTGTCTCCGGAGGAGTCGTTGACGTAGGCCGACCGGACCCGGACGCGAAGGCCCGCCTCGTCGAAGGAGCCGAGGTCGATGACGGTCTTGCTGTCGGGGTCCAGTTCGAAGTAGTCGTCGAAATCGCGGTGCCACGCGCCCTGGTAGTAGACGTCGATGTCCAGCCGGTGCGCACGGCCCGGGTAGTAGCTCATCGTGGTGGTGAACAGCGGGCTGGTGGTCTTGCGGTACCAGTAGTACGTCGTCGAGGAGTTCGCGCTGATCTTGCCCGTCTTGTAGTACTTGGCCAGCGAGGTGGAGACGCTCACCTGGGCGTACGAGGTGACCTTGACCGACTTCGGGGCGGTGCGGGCGTCGCCGGCGAAGACCGCGGTGACCGCGGTGTCCCGCTTCATGTCCACCACGGCGGAGACGTTTCCGCTGGAGTTGACGACCGCCTTCTTCACCAGGACCTTGGGCTTGTCCGAGCCGAAGGGATCGGCCCAGATCTCCACCGTGCGGTTCTTGTAGGTGGTGCCCAGGTGCGCGGTGAAGGTGACGTCCTGGCCGTAGGAGTAGATCTTGCCGCTGTTGTTCAGGCTCAGCGTGGTGGCGGTCCGGGAGACGGCCACCGTGTCGGAGCCGGAGCCCGCGGCGCGGGTCGCGTCGCCCGCGTAGGAGACGGTGTACTTCACGTCGCCACCGGCCGGCGGGGTGTCGGTGAAGGAGAAGGTGCCGTCCGCCTTGGTCGTCACCGGGGCCAGCGCCTTGCCGGAGGGCGACTCCAGGTCGGTGCGCTTGACGGTCAGCACCGTGCCGGCCGGCAGCGCGGCGGCGTTGGCGGCCTTGCCGGTGACGGTCAGCGACTTGGCGCGGGTGGCCGTGGCGGGTGCGCTCACCGTCACCGTGGTGGCGGCGCGGGAGACGGCCACGGTCCGTGAGGCGGACGCCGGGGCGTGGCCGGTGTCGCCAGCGTAGGAGACGGTGTACTTCGCGTCGCCCTCGGCCGGCGGGGTGTCGGTGAAGGAGAAGGTGCCGTCCGCCTTGGTCGTCACCGGGGCCAGGGCCTTGCCCGACGGCGACTGCGCGTCGGTACGGGTGACCGTCAGCGACGTCCCGGCCGACAGCGGATCACCACCGTCGACCTTCCCGGTGACGGTCAGCGACTTGCCCGGAACGGCCGAGGAAGGCGCGCTCACCGTCACCGTGGTGACGCTGCGGGAGACGGCCACCGTCTGCGATGCGGACGCCGGGAGGTGACCGGTGTCGCCCGCGTAGGAGACGGTGTACTTCGCGTCGCCCTCGACCGGCGGGGTGTCGGCGAAGGAGAACGCACCGTCCTCGCCGGTCGTCACCGCGGGCAGTTCCTTGCCCGACGGGGACTGCGCGTCGGTGCGGGTGACCGTCAGGGACGTTCCGGCCGGCAGCGCGTCGCCGCCGCTGACCTTCCCCGTGACGCTCAGCGACTTGCCGGGAACGGCCGAGGAAGGCGCGCTCACCGTCACCGTGGTGGCGGCCCTGGTGGGCGCGTCCAGTGTGTTGAGGCGGTACGTGCTGCCGCTTCCGGTGACCGCGAAGAGGTGGTTGCCGTCCGGCTCCCAGGCCAGGCCGTTCGGGACGAGGGTGCCCGTACCGGTGTCGGCGAAGTCGTACTTCCGGACCGGCTCGGTGGCACCGGGCCTGAAGACGTAGACGTCCGGGTCGTACATGCCGTCGATGCCCGCGGCGACGGTGCCGTCCGCGGCGATGTCGACGGCGTTCGGGTAGGCGTCGGTCGGGTAGCTGCCGACTTCCTTCAGGTCGGTGGTGGACAGCACCTGGTGCCGGTAGGGCGAGCCGCTGGCCGTGACGACCTGGGCGCCGTCGGGGGTCACCGCGAGGTCCCGCAGGTTGCTGCCGGCCTCGCCCTGGGCCAGACGCCTGGGCGCGTCGGCGCCGGAGACGTCGTAGGTCGCCACGGCGGAGGGGCTGAGGCCGGGTACGCCGGCGGCCAGCACGCCGGGCGCGGCCGGGTTGGACGCCAGCACGGGCGCGTAGTACCAGTGGCCGCTGTCCTGGGCGACGGCGAGGACGGGGTCCGGGCCCGAGAGGTCGAGGGAGCCGATGTTCCCGGACCACCCCGTGCCGTAGCCGAACCACAGCTTCCCGCCGGCGCGGGCGAGGGTCGCCGGGGCGTCGGCGGTGCCGGTCGAGTAGCGCGCGGACTCGGTGAGGCCGGCCGTGTCGATCGCCGCGATCTCGTCGGTGCCCGCGACGGCCACGTACAGCGTCCCCGAGTCGGCCGAGAGTTCCAGTCCGCCCGCCGCCGGCAGCGAGCCGAGCGTCCCGACGACGTTGCCGCTGTAGTCGGTGGCGACGACCTTGCCGCCGGTCCGGTCGCTGACGAAGACGCGCTGGTGCACGCTGTCCACGACGAGGTCGGCGACGGAGGCGACGGGCAGGGAGGCGTTGCCGTCGGCGTGGGCGGCCGTGGTTCCGAGGCCCGTCAGCGCCACGGAACTGAAGAGGACGGCGAGTGCCGTCGCGTGGGAGATTCTGCGGTTGCGCAAGGTGGTTCAACCCCATGAGCCGTGGGAGGCCGCGCGTCATCGGAGGTCGGAGGTACCGTGCGCGGCATATTTCGGATGCCTATGACATGGGTGTGACAACGGAGTCGTCGGAATGGTTGTGCGCGGGAAGAGGGGATTCCGGGGCTTCTCCCGCTACGGGCTTCCCCTGCTCCGGGACTTCTCCCGCGGCGGTGTCCGTTCCTCACCGGCGACCGGGCCCGCTTCGGGGGGTCAGCGCGGCACCCGCCCGGCGGTGAACCCCTCACCGTCCTGGAACTCGATCAGAACCCCCGTGTCGACGAGGTGGACCCAGCACTCGGGACCGTGGTCGAGCACCGCGTCGGCGTGCGCCGCCAGCAGGCCGGCCTCCAGGGCGAGCGAGGGTACCGCGAGATCGCCCCAGAACACGACCGCCAGCTCGTCCGGGCCCGCGAGGTCGCCGAGCAGTCTTCGAAGCTCCCCGCCGTCGAACTCCGGGGAGCGCCGGATCACTTCGGCACCGCGCCAGTCCAGCCGGTGCGACCCGATGGAACCGAACCGGTTCAGGCCCAGGGCCGCGAACGTCCGGCTCTCCCCGTACGACAGCACCACCGCCGCGTCTCCGACGGCCCGCAGCAGCACCGCGATCTCACCGGCCCTCGTTCCGTAGACGGCCTCGGCTCCCATGACACTCCCTCATCGGCGCCCGCGGGGCGCGACGTCCTGCCGGCCCCGGTACCGCCCGGGCCCCACGGCGAGCGGTGGCGCCGGTCGGTCACGCGGTCACCGGTCCTCGCCGGCTCCCGTCCGCAGACGCCATCGCACCTGGACGCCCGTCTCGCCGGGGGCCTGCGGCCCGTCCGGCACCCGCACGCGCTCGATCTCGGTGAAGCCCAGGCGGCGGGCCACGGCGCCGCTCGCGGGATTCGCCTCGTCGTGGTGGATCTCGATGCGGTCGATGCCCGGCAGGTCCCGTCCCGCCCGTACGAGGGCGGCCGCGGCCATGGTGGCCAGGCCCTTCCCCGTCCACGCGTGGTGGAGCCAGTACCCGATGTCCAGACCGCCGGGTCCGATCCGGCGGTGCAGTCCGCAGCTGCCGAGCACCACACCGTCCGAGGTGACGGCGTAGTCGTACTCCTGTCCCGCGGCCCACTGCTTCTCGGCGTGGGCGAGGAATCCCTCCCCCTGCTTCCGGTCGTGGGTGGCCGCGAAGGGCATCCACGGCAGCAGGTGTTCACGCGACTCGGTGATCGCACGGTCCAGGGCCTCGATGTCGTCGGCGCGCCATCGGCGCAGTTCGACCCGGTCGAAGCGGAGTACGTCGGCAGGCTGTCCCATGGCCGGGATACTGCCCCGCCGCCGTCGGCCCGGCAACGCGATTACCGGCGCCGGACGGGAACGGCCCGGACCGTGACCGGTCCGGGCCCGCTCGATCCGCCGCGGCGCTAGGGTCCGTCTTCAAAGATCATCAGGTGGTAGATCATGGTCGGGTGATACGACGCCATGAACTCACTGACCTGGAGTGGGAGTTACTCGCTCC